>JBEBGB010000283.1:0-6407 GCA_040081675.1 Vicinamibacterales bacterium | reverse complement strand
TCCAAAGGCAACGCCCGGGACGGATCATCGTCCACGGCGTGTCGCCAAACGGGGGAAAGGCCGCCGCGGTTCGTGCGGGCGTCAGGCATGTGGCTTCCATCGGAGACTGGGGCATCATCGGGTACTGGGATGCGGATCTCTCGACGCCGCTTGCCGAGATCGATCGTTTGCTCGCTGCCCTCATGAGCACGCCCCACTGCGTGATTGTCATGGGCTCGCGCGTCAAGCTGCTCGGCGCGCGCATCGAACGCCGTGTCGCGCGCCACGTGCTCGGGCGCATCTTTGCCGCGTGCGCGAGCGGCATTCTCGCGTTTCCTGTCTACGACTCGCAGTGTGGCGCCAAGCTGTTTCGACGAGACATGGTCGACGTGTTCTTTGGCGAGCCGTTTCTGACGCGCTGGTTGTTCGACCTCGAGATGCTCGCCCGCCTTCGCAACCACATCGGAGCATCGGGAATGGACACTGCGCGGGAGGTACCGCTGAGTGCCTGGCACGACGTCGGCGGGTCGAAGCTGCGTCTTCGCGAGATGATCAACGTCCCGCTCGAACTGCTCCAGATTCGCAAACACTACAACTTGACGCCGCGCTGAAGGGCATGGTCGGTGTTCGTCCTTCGTGCTTGGTTCATCGTTCTTGGTTAGTCCGTGGTCCCTGGACCGCACTAAGCGCCTCGCGCCAGTGACAGGATTCGATCGGCGACGACCTGCGCGCCGTTCGTGGGCATGACCCTGGGCGCTTCTGGCTGCGCGAGCAAGGCACGAACCGCTTCTGTCCAATCGCCATCGCGCAAGTGCTGCGTGTCGATGTGTCGGCAGCGCAGAACCTCTGGCATCTGCTGCACGAAGATGTCTTGTTCAACAAACCGCCCGCGAAACGTGTAGAGCAAGGGCACTCGGCTGGCGATGCATTCGGACACGATGCCGTATCCAAGCTTCGAGACGACGACATCGGCGGAGGCTAGAAGATCGGTGTACGACAGCTCAGCCCGACGAAGTGTGTCGGCCGGAATTACGCGAAGGTTCGAATGTGGCGCCCCGACCTTGTTCGCTTCGAAGTCGGTCGCAACCAGAACAAACGCGCCAGACGCCGCCGCTTTGTCGAGCGACACGCTGCCACCGTGGCCACCGAACGACGCCAGTACCAGGGGTCTAGCGTCGTCAAGGTGAAGCCGTTCGCGCGTGATGTGCCGGGGAACACGTGAGAGCCTCGCCACGAGCGGCACAGCCTCGACCCGCGGCATCGACGCGAACCCGCCGGAGAATGGCAGACGCAAGGCTAGCGTCGCGTGCGCGTACGCGTCAGCGATTTGCTCCACCACGCCCGGAGCCAGATGCTCGAACTGCGGATACCCTTGATAGATCCAATCCCACGTGAAGTTTCCAACCGCGATCGAGGGGATACCCGCGGCATGCGCAGCCGCGTGCGCCAGCGGTGGAATGTCGCCCAGGACGAGGTCGGGTGCGGCAGCGCCGATGATCGCTACCTCGCGACTGATCCGCGCAGGGAACGTCTCGTAGAAGCGTGCAGCGCGTCGGGCGGTCTCGTCTTCGTCGATGGTCAAGCCGTCTGGCTGTACGAGTCCCGTGTCTATGTCGCCAGGAATGCGATCGACCCGGGACTGCAGCGATGCGCGCAGGAACCAGTCGGGAACCTCTGTGCGAACCGTGATGTGTGTATCAGGCCGGCGCCGTGAAACGGCGTTGATGATCTCCACGTCGCGCGCGGCGTGACCAAACCCGTGGCCGGAGATGTAGAAGAGCAGCCGCATGATGACTATCCGCGACTACTCATGGCGATGGGCGTGCGCGACGACGAAAGAGCTCTACCACGGAGGACACGGCGAACAACACGGAGGTCACAGCAACAAATTGGACGATATCGAACTGCAACACGGGACTTCGGCCTGCGGGATCTCGGCTCCGAACGATGATGCCAATAGGCTACGCTCCGGTGACGGGGGCCGGTAGCGCGACCGCGAGGACATCGTCCAGCGTTTCGGCTGGCACGAACTGCATCGAGCTCCTCACCTCCGGCGGTAGTTCTGCGAGATCGGCCTGGTTGCGAGAGGGCAGAACGAGCGTCTTTATGCCGAAGCGTTTGGCTGCGAGTGCCTTTTCGCGGATGCCACCCACCGGCAGCACGAGGCCGCTCAGCGTGATCTCGCCGGTCATGGCCACGTCTGGGCGCACGGTCTGATTGCGCAGCGCTGACACGATCGCCGTGGCTATCGTGACGCCGGCAGACGGCCCGTCCTTCGGGATGGCGCCTGCCGGCACGTGCACGTGCAGATCCTGGCGCGCGAACGCTTCGAGATCGATGCCGAACTCGACGGCTCGCGACCGGATGTGGCTGAGGGCCGCTCGCGCCGACTCCTGCATCACGCTCCCGAGCTGTCCCGTGAGAATGAGGTTGTGGTTGCCACCCGGCAGCAGGCTCGCCTCGACGAACAGCACGTCTCCGCCAACTTCGGTCCAGGCCAGGCCCGTGGCAACCCCCGGCCTCGACACCCGAAATGCAACCTCGTGCTGAAATCGCGGCGGGCCGAGATAGTCCGGCAGATCCTCGGCGTGAACGACCGTCGTCGGAATGGGTCCGGTTGCCGACGCAACCCGCGCAGCGATCTTGCGGGCCACCGTGCCGATCTGTCGTTCCAGGCTGCGCACACCCGCCTCACGCGTGTACTCACTTGCAATCCGCCTGATGGCGTCTGCCTCGAACGACACCTGTTCGGCCGTAAGTCCGTGTTCCTGCAACTGCCGGGCGACGAGATAGCGCGTGGCGATGTGCAGTTTCTCTTCCTCTGTGTAACCAGCCAGTTGAATGATCTCCATCCGGTCGAGCAGCGCTGGATGGATCGTGCCGAGCTGATTCGAGGTGGCGATGAAGAGCACCTTCGACAGATCGACGTTGATCTCGAGATAGTGATCGCGGAACGAGTGGTTCTGCGCCGGGTCGAGCACTTCGAGCAGGGCGGCGGCGGGGTCGCCCTGATAGCCGCCGGTGCTGATCTTGTCGATTTCGTCGAGCATGAACACGGGATTCATGGCACCGGCTTGTTTCAGCGCCTGCACGATGCGGCCGGGGATGGCGCCGATGTAGGTGCGGCGGTGTCCTCTGATTTCGGCCTCGTCGCGCACGCCTCCGAGCGACAGGCGTACGAACTTCCGGTTCATCGCGCGTGCCACCGACTGGCCGAGCGACGTCTTGCCAACACCGGGAGGGCCGACGAAGCACAGAATCGGTCCCTTGAGGGAGAGACCGCCCGTCTGCTGCGCCTTCAGCTTCTGCACGGCCAGGTACTCGACGATGCGGTCTTTGATCTTGTCGAGGTCGTAGTGGTCTTCGTCGAGCACCTGCCGGGCTGCCACGGGGTCGAGTCGATCTTCGGTGAGCGTGGACCACGGCACGTCCAGCACCCAATCCAGATACGTGCGAATCATCTGGTACTCGGGCGACGCCGGCGTCATCCGCTCGAGTCGATCCGCTTCGCGAAGAGCCACGGCGTTCACGTGTGCCGGCAGGACGGCGTCTGCAATGCGTCGACGCAGGTCCTGCGCCTCCGGCTTCTCCCCTTCGCCCAGCTCGTCCTGGATTGCCTTCATCTGTTGCCGCAGGTAGTAGTGGCGCTGTGCCTCGCTCATCTCCTGCTGCGTTGCTGTTTCGATCTTGCCCTTCAGCTCGAGCAATGAAATCTCGTGTGTGAGAGACGCGGCGACGACCTGCATCTTGTCGAGCAGGCGTTCGGTCTCGAGAATCTTCTGCCTCGCGTCGGCCTTGATATCCATCAAGCTGGCGAGCAAGTACACGAGTCGCAGGGGATCGTCGATGCCGGTGACCAGCGTTCGGAGTTCGGGTGAGAACCCGGACGCCACAGAGAGCGCCTTGTCGATCAGCTCGTGAAGGCGGCGGACGTACGCGTCGACCTCCAGATTCCGCTCAGTGTCTTCAGGCGCCGGGCGGACCGTTGCTCGAAACGCGTTCGCGGTGTTCGTTACCAGATCGGCGGTTCCGCGCGTCAGTCCTTCGATGAGCACGTGAATGCCACCGTTTGGCACCTTTGCCATCTGCCGAATCGCGCCAATCGTGCCGATCGTTTTCAGATCGGTCGGCTGGGGGTCATCGGCGTCGACCGTTTGGAGCGTCAGGAACAGCAAGCGGTCGCCAGCGAGTGCTTTGTTCACCGCCTCGACAGACAGTGGGCGCGAGATCGCCAGCGGTTGGACCGTCAACGGAAGGACGACGGTGTCGCGCAGAGCGAGGACCGGCATTTCACTGGGGTAGGTGCGTGCGGAGTCGGTCGCCATGGTCAGAGGATACCAGTGGATATACGGAGGATGAGACGCCAACTGACGGTCTCACGGTACATGGGCATCGGAACCGAGCCGATGAGCAGCGATGCTATACTCCGGCGCGGCTGACGTTTCCCGAGAGCCGCATCCCTCCGCATGTCCGTGTCCTTTCCTGAACGTTCACCAGCATCCTCGCAGTCCAGTGTGCTGCCTCGTTGGGCAGCCGCGGCTGACGCGATTGTGCTTGCCCTTCTGGTCGTGGCGGCCGTCGTCGCCGAGTGGGGCGGATTTCGCACGTGGATCGGCGGATATCGTGTCGCGTTGACATCTCCCGTTCGCATCGTGCTTGCCGCCTTGGTGGTGATTCTGGTGCGGCACGTGTTCGTTCGCACGCCGGCCATCTACGTCGATCTGCCGAGACGCATGCGAGCCGGGCTCACGTCGGCATCCGCGCGCGCGGCGCTTGCCGGCGTGTTCGGCACAAGGCCCGCGATCTTGTTCGTCGGATACTTTGCGCTCGCGGCGTTCGGCTATGTACACGAGCAGCCTCCGGTGCGGTTCTCGGAGGATGAACTCATCAACCTGCAGGGGCGATGGGACGCGTCGTGGTACATGGATGTTGCGACGCAGGGGTACCGCTATCACGCAGGCGACCCCGCCGCTCAGCAGAACATCGTCTTTTTTCCCGCGTTCCCGGTCGCGCTGCGCGTCGTCGGTCGCTTGTTTGGCGGTTCGGTCGCTGCGCACTTGTACGGCGGCACCGCGCTGAACATCGCCCTGTTCTTCTTCGCGCTCGTGTACGTCTACCGGCTGGCACGTGAGCTGCTGGGGCGAGAGGACGAAGCGGCTGTTGCGGTGTTGCTCGTCGCGACCTACCCGTTCGCCTTGTACTTCAGCGCGATCTACACGGAGTCGCTCTACCTGCTCGGTGCCGTCGCGGCTTTCTACCACGCGCGCCGAGGCGAGTTCGTGAAGACCGCACTGTGGGGCTTGCTCGTGGGTTTGACGCGACCCAACGGGTGCTTTCTCTCGATTCCGCTGGTGCTCGTGGCGGCGGCGCCGTGGCTGCCGCGTTGGCTCCATGCGCCCATGCGCCGTGCGAGACGCGACACCGACGCCGCGCGCTCGGCGGTGGAGCGTCCGCCTCTCGGGAGGTTCGGTGCTGCGGTCGCTGCGGCGGCCGCGCCAGGGATCGGTGTGTTGTTGTACTGCGCGTTCATCTGGCGCTTGACCGGCGATCCACTGGCGTGGGCCGAAGGACACAGCGCGTGGGGCAGGGCTTACGTAGGCCTGTGGCCGCTCGTGGAGACGTGGTACCGATACTTCCACGAGTCTGGCGCGTATGTCGTGACACGCGTGCTGCCGTACGACACGTTGAATGCCCTTGGCGCGCTGTTCGTTCTGGCGTGGGCCGTGCCGGTGTGGCGGCGGCTCGGATTGCCGTATCTGATCGTGATCCTGGTGAACATGCTGCCGCCCCTGGCCGCTGGTGGCTTCCTGTCGGCTGGCCGGCTGTCGGCGGTCATGTTTCCCGTGTTCGTGTGCCTGGCGTCAGCGGTGCCGGCGCGTCACCGGTCGGCGTGGGCGGCGTCGTTCATGGCGGTGCAGGCGCTGAACGCGGCGTTCTTCTACACCTGGCGAGAACTCTTCTAGCTGCCGAGTACGGGAGGGTGCGCACACTGCTCGAGAGAAAAGGTCAACCGATCGGATCCATGGACCTGTTGATCGCGGCCCACGCAATGAGCCTCGACGTCACGCTCGTCACGCACAATATGAAGGAGTTTGGGAAAGTTCCCGGCCTTCGGATGGAAGATTGGGCATGAAGGCTCTGAGTTTGTATTCCGCGAGTTCGACTCTCCCGCCCATATTATTCACACCGCATTGGCTCTCACTCCAGGCTCTCGTCTCGGCCCCTATGAGGTGACCGCTCTCCTTGGGGAAGGGGGTATGGGCCAGGTGTATCGTGCGACGGACACGAACCTGAAACGCCAAGTGGCGATCAAGGTTCTGCCAGCCTCAGTGGCTGGCGACGCGGATGCCTGGCGCGGTTCCAGCGCGAAGCCGAAGTCCTTGCGGCACTCAACCATCCAAACATCGCGGCCATCTACGGTCTGGAAG
>JBEBGB010001084.1:0-1584 GCA_040081675.1 Vicinamibacterales bacterium | reverse complement strand
GTAACAGTTCAGTGGGTCAGTGCAGTTTCGGGAGCAGCGACGCGACCACTTGATGACGACGATGCGCACGAATCGCGGCGGTCAGATAGGCGAGCGCATTGAGTTGTTGCATTTGGCACGTGCGCGTCACGGTCAGCAGGCGGGCGACGGCGAACTCACCGGTGTCGCTCCGGTTGCCGAACATGATCTTGCGCCACTGGACCGCCGCCCGCAACGCGCGTTCGGCGCGGTTATTCGTCGGCTCGACGCCCTCGTGATGCACGAAGACAAAGAACTTCTCGTGGTGCGCGAACAGGGCGATCGCCAAATTCCGGACGTCGTTGGTCGCGTTGTCCAGATGCCGCGCGCCCAGCGCGAAGAACTGCTGCTGCAGTGGGAGGACCTTGGTAATCAATTGCGCCCGCGTGAGCGGGGCGCCGCGGGCGGCCGGATCGCCACGGAAGCGATACCACAAGCGGAACACCCGCGCATGGAGCGCCAAGGCGTCGCGACAGAATCGCTCGGCGTCGGTGGTCTTCGCGAGGTCCTGGGCACTCAACACGTTACGTTTGAAGTGCGCCCAACAGAACTGCAAGTCCCCGTGATGATACGTCTGATAGGGCCGCCACCGATCACTACACAGCACGCCGGCAAACACGTCGCCCAGCAGCGCCACGAGCACATCCGCCGCGCGCGTCGGCGCAATGCGGTAGACGACAAACATCGGGGCGACGAGAGCCCAGAGCCACCGTTTCTCGCCATTGGTCCGATGGCCGGTTTCATCACCGTTGAGCACCGGTTGCTGGGCGAGCGCCGCTTCCAGCTCCTGGCACGGCGCCCGGACGGCCTCACTCGCCTCTTCCCACGCGGCTTGGGTACTGCCCAGACTGATCGGGACGTGCAGGGCGTCTTCCAACAGCGTCTGCACCAACCGCCGGGGGATCCGACAGACCACCGTCAGGTAGGCGATCAACCCGGTCAACTGTGGACCGAACTGGCCCACGACATCCTCTGGCAACGGCGCCTGGGTCGTCTTGCCACACGCGGGACACACGACGCGCGGACATTGAAACTCGGTGACGTGCGCGTCCATCGGCGGCAGTTCCGTCACTTGATGGCGGCGCGGCTCACCGGTAACTTCGCGACCGCGCGCGGGCAACCCGTGCTGACACGAGCCACACACGCTCGGGAACACGGCCACCACCGCATTCACGCGCTCGGGCGGCACCACGGGTCGGGAGTGTCCGGGATGGCCCAGTTGGCCGCCCGGCTTGCGCCGGCTCTTGGTGCGGCGTCCCCGCTCTCGTTGACGGCCGGCCAGACCGTCGGACGACGGGGGCTTCGACGACGTCGTGGAATTCTGCTGCCGCAACGCGAGCTGGCGTTCCAGATCGGCGATCTGCCGATCGCGCTTGGCCAGTTCCTCACGGAGGCGCTCATTTTCTCGCGTCAGTCGATCGACTTCGTCGCTCCGAGGTCTATCGCGATCGACCAACTCTTTCGGCGCACTGGCTCGTCCTTCTCGCGACCGTCGCGGCCCCGCGCCACTCATGCGCCATACGGTACGCTCGTCATGTCAGCTTGTACAGCCTGAACTGTTACGAG
>JBEBGB010001083.1:0-1586 GCA_040081675.1 Vicinamibacterales bacterium | reverse complement strand
GACCTTCAAGACCAGCGTCGAGTTGCTCCGTCGGGTGACGACGGTGCCGGCTGTCGCGGTCCTGGCATTCTTCGACGCGGCCGTGTTCAACCTGATTGTGGGGAACGCGGATGCGCACGGAAAGAACTTCAGCCTGCTGTACCAGCCTGGTGGGGTGACGCTCGCGCCGTTCTATGACCTGCTGTCGACGATCGCGTACCCCGACCTGTCGCCGAATCTCGCGATGAAGATCGCGAAGCGGGCCACGCTCGGGGAGATCGGATCTGAGACGTGGTCGGACTTTGCGCAGGATCTCGGGTTGGCTGCGCCCTTCGTACGCCGACGGGTCCGTGAACTGGCGGAAGCCGTTCGAAACGAGGTGCCCACCCTCCCGGATCGCCCGGCATTCGCAGCCTTGAACATCGCCGCTGTGAGGGATTACGCCACGCGAATTGCGTCGCGTGCAGAGAGGGTCGCGCGCACGGTCTGAGCGAACCAACCGATTGCGAATGAGGTTGGTGAGCCAGGAAGGAATCGCCCACCGGGCCGAGCTCGAAGAGCGGAGGCCGGTGACTGAGTTCTTCCGGCGAAGCCAACCGAGTGCGAATGAGGTTGGTGAGCCAGGAAGGAATCGAACCTTCAACCCGCAGATTAAGAGTCTGCTGCTCTGCCAATTGAGCTACTGGCCCACTCGTCGTGGAATGGCTGGACCGTTGACAGTGCAAGACCGACCGCCAAACGGGAACCCAGATTCTAGCATGGCTCGCCGAACTCGCGCCATGCGCACCGATGCACCGTGAGAACACAGCCGGATGCGCAATGAGCGTGGCGCGGACACCGCCAATCGCTCAGCGCCGATCGCATCAGCGCGCAAGCGTGCACGGCCGATCGCCCATCGCCCATCGCCAACCGCCCATCGCCCAATGCGAGCGCGAGCGTTCCTGGCGCTGCATCGATGCGCTGCTCATTGGTTGCTGAGAATCACCACGGCGATGATGAGCGCGAGAATCACGAGCAGCGTGATCTTGATCCAACTCCACGGGCGTGAGCCGGCCATCGTTCCCGTGACGCCGTTGATGACGACTTCATACGACGTCTTGCCGTACACATACGTCAGCAGCCACACCGGCGCGAGAATGTGCTTGAAGGTCTGTCCGCTGAAATCGGGATAGACCTGCAGGTTGCGGTACGTGTCGCCAGGAATCTGCTGCGCACACATCTGGCGAAGCTTGCCGTCCATGAGCTGACGCGAGTGCTCAGCGGCCGCCACAAGATCGATCTGGTACCGTTCAACGGTCCACCCGGCGAGGTACCCGGCGTCGTAGGGCACGAGTTCGACAGTCGGGAACGGCTCCACCTGTCGCAACATTCCGCTTTGCATCCCCGTCGACGCACACACGAGCTCATCGTCAAAGAAGTGTGAGATGTCGCCAGACGCAGGGCTCCAGCGCACGTGTCGCTGCCGATTCTTGCCGCTGCCGGTGTAGTAGTACACGCCCGACTCCGCCGTCCACCGCGCCTCGACCTGCGCGTCGAAGGTCCAGTAGGGAAGATAGACAGCGTGGACCGTGTCGGTCAGCGCCTGCTTGTTCAGATTGTTCGGCGCC
>JBEBGB010001082.1:0-1586 GCA_040081675.1 Vicinamibacterales bacterium | reverse complement strand
CGATGCGGGTCTTGTGCAGGACGTGTATCTCACGACGTCGGCACGGGTGGGCGGAGAACCCGGCACACCCATGTATCCGCGCGCGCTCGAGGCACGCACCCTCGTCAGCAAGCACGGCACCGGGCCCGATGCCGGCGTGAGGTTCGAGCACCTGCAGCTCTGACTGAGGCAGGGCAGCCGCGAGCGACATGAGCTGCGTCAGCAACACCGGTGGCGAGGTTGATCGTCTCCGACCGGTCAGGGTCGGCCGTGCGGATCGAGGACGCGAATCGGTGCGTCCCAGTGCGCGAGCGTCAAATCCCAGCGTTTCTGATCCTCACGCTTGAACGCCGCCTGGTCGGGGAAGACCTGTTTCTCGACCTCGCTGCCGTGTTTCGACGAGGCCTCGTCCTTGTAGGCGATGACGACGCGATAGTCGTAGCGCACGTCTTCGCCGGTTCGATGGCTCGTGCCCGAGTAGATGGTGTAGTCGACGATGTAGCCGAGCTGTTTCTCGCGGTCGAGGACCGGCACCTGCGTCTTCTTGAAGATGTCGAAGAACTCGTCCTGGTAGCCCCACTTCGCTTTGTAGACCCACTCCACGAGGTATGGCGCCGGCGTGGTCGCTCTGGTCTGGGCAATCAGTCCGCCGGTCACGCTGAGCAGCAGTCCGACGACGAGCAATGCGGTTGCGAACGGAATCGATCGATGAGTGGCTCGCATATCAGTTCCTTTCAAGTCCGGCGAGAGTGTACCCGCAATGATTGCGGTAAGTCGTCGATCAGATGAAGCGGAATGTCAGACGCGTCATCGATGTTCCGTATGAGCACCGGGCCAGGCCGCTGCCCGGCCCGGTGTCACCCTGATCAGAAGCTGACGCGCGCCTGGAACTGCACGGAACGCGCGAGGCCGTTGACGGTCGTGATCTGTCCGAAGTTCGCGGTGCCGAACGTCGTCACCGGACCGCTGAACAGCGGGTTGTCGAACGCGTTGAGCACATCAGCGCGAAGCGCCACCGTCTTGCCGTGGAACGACACTGCCTTCTGGACACTGATGTCGGTGTTGCGCTGGCCTGGCGTCCGCAGGCCCGGCAACGTGCGCGGTGCGTTCCCGAGCGTAAAGGCTGGCGCCGCGGTGAACGCCGCGGCGTTGATCCACGCGTTCAGCCGCTCGTCGAGCGAGCCACTGGTTGCCAGAGCCACACCCTCAACCAGGTTAGGCCGCTGCGTGCTGCCGAGCAGGCCGGAGTTGTTGCTCGCCTGCCAGACGGAAATCGGGAAGCCGTTCTGATAGCGGCCCGCCGCCGACACCGACCAGCCACCAAGCAGCGCGTTCGCCACCCCGTTCTGCAGCCAGCGCTGTCCGGCACCAAACGGTAGAACGAACGTCCCGCTGACATTCAGACGATGAGGCACGTTCAGCAGCGACTCGCTGAACTCACCACCGAGGTTGTAGTTGTCGAGCGCACTGCCAAGTCGGCTGACGTACTGGTTCGACTCGCCGAACTGGTTGTCCTTCAGCAGGCTGTGGGTGTAGTTCGCGTTGAGCGACCAGTTGTCGTGCAGGCGACGTTCCCACCGCAGACTGACGGCGTTGTAGCGCGCCCG
>JBEBGB010001081.1:0-1590 GCA_040081675.1 Vicinamibacterales bacterium | reverse complement strand
GAAGACCCGCCGCTCGATCCTGACAGGGCTTGGCGCAGTCGCTGGGGCCGGCGCATTCGGCACACGTGGCGCGCAGGCGCAGGGACCGACCGCCACGTTCGCGCCGGCGATGCACGGCGAGGACGCGTGGATGTCCACCATGCCCGGTAAGCACCGCGTCGTGCTCGACGTCACCTCGCCCGACGGCATGCCCGACGTGGTCCGGTTCATTGGCAACCTGTTCACCGGGCACAAGTCTGGCTACGGTGTGGACCAGGCAGAGCTCGCCATCCTTGTGTGCCTGCGTCATGGCGCCACGCCGTACGGATACGGCGACGGCGTCTGGTCGAAGTACGGCAAGACGATCGATCCGAAGGCCACGCCGCCGCCCTCTGGCAACCCGTTCAATTCGGGCACCCGGATGCAGCTGACGGATGCGGCGACTCGCGGCGTCCAGTTCATGGTGTGCGGCACGGCGAGCCGCGGCCTGGCCGGCCGCCTGGCCGGGCAGGGCGGAGACGCGGACGGCGTCATGAAGGAGATGGCCGCCAACCTGATCCCAAGTGCCCGTATCGTGCCCGCGGGTGTGGTGAGCGTGACGCACGCGCAGGAGCGCGGCTTCGCGCTGCTCTACGTGGGGTAGAGCGCACACGACAGAACTTCACAGACCAACCACTGCGTCCCACAACTCGACGCTGACCTTGGTGCGAAAACGGCGGGACAGGGCAACGGCATTCACAGATCTGGCATCCGAAGGACGGGATCCCTCGGCCCCGTCTGTCTTCATTCGGACAGACGCTCGGCGCGGTTGTTGCTTTCATGAGTGTGTGCGGAGCGCCGCACTCAGGAGGACATGATGTTTCGTCGTCTCATTTCAGCCGCGGCACTCGTTGCGTGCACCGGCCTCTACGTGTTCGCCGCCCCCGAGCGGGCCACTTTCATTCTCACCGACGGGGAACGCAAGAGCGGACCCGTCGTCTACCACGGCGATCAGCACGAGAATCTCATCAACGGTTACCTCAATCTCGGCGTCGACGGCGGCAAGGACATGACCTTTCCGATCAACCAGGTCGCGGTCATTGACTTCGTGGGCGGAGTTCCGCCGACGAGCGAGCTGGCGCTGCTTGGAGCGCGCCACGTGTTGGTGATGCGTGACGGCACGACGCAGGAGGGCCGCTTCGTCAACCTGACGGGCGGCGATACGCTCTTCTGGGAGAACACCGGAGGTCAGCAGCAGCGGTTTCCCATTCAAGCCGTCAAACGCATTTACCTCAACTCTGAGAGCGCGCGCACGGTGTTCAACTACACGGCCCCTGCGGCTACGGCCGCGGCTGCAGCCGCGATTGCCGGCGTCACGGTTCGCGTCGACGCGCAGCAGCAGTGGGTCGACACGGGGCTGACGGTTAGACAGGGCGATCGCGTCACCTTCCAAGCCAGTGGCCAGATCCAGGTGGCTCCCGGCGAGGCCTCGACTCCGGATGGAATCGGCCTCAGCGCAGCCCCTGCCCGTCCCAACCGACGGGGCTCCCCCGGGTCCGCCGAGTACCCCGCGCCGGCGGTGGCCGTTGGCGGGCTTCTGGGCCGAATCGGCAACGGCTCGCCGTTCGGGAT
>JBEBGB010001080.1:0-1590 GCA_040081675.1 Vicinamibacterales bacterium | reverse complement strand
CAGCGACGGCACCACGCTGCCGGTGAGGTGCCGCGTCAGCACGAACATGGCGACACCAGAGCCGATGAAGCCCGCCAGCAACAGCAGGTTGTACACGAGCACCGGCGGAGCGCCGACCCACAAGAGCGGCGCACCCAGCAGTCCTTCCAACATGGTCGCGTCGGAGAATGCCAATGCGCCCTTCGCCGGGTGGAAGATGTTGGCGTTGAAGAGTTGAAGCGGTGCCGTCCGGAGTGCGTGCGCGACCCACGCAAGCCGCCAGATGCTGAAGAACGGATCGTGATGAGCAATGACCTGAGAAGACAGGAAACGCGACTGCGGCCACGTGACCAGAACGCTCAGAGCCGTCATCAGGACCGTGGCTCCCGCGAGCTCGGCCTTCCAGCGCGTCATGCGCGAACCTGTGTCCGCCAATACTCCAACAGGTCGTGCGCGGTCTGCTCGAAGGTGATCCGGGGCGACCATCCGAGCTCAGTGGTTGCCCTTGTTGGGTCGCCGAGCACGAGCGGCGTGTCATTGGGCCGATACCGCGCCGGGTCCTGCACGACGCGCACGGAGACGCGCGCGTGAGACAGCAGCGTGTCGAGCACGTCCTGTACAGAGACCGCCTTGCCGGTGCAGATGTTGTACGGGCGTCCGACGTCGCCGCGCTCGACGATCCGTCGATAGGCGTGGACCGTATCGCGCACGTCGGTCAGGTCGCGTCTGGCCTCCAGGTTGCCGACGTGAATCTCCGGTGCGATCAGGCCCGCCTCGATCTCGGCGATCTGTTTGGCGAAGGCCGCTGAGACGAACGAGGCGTCCTGACGCGGACCCACATGATTGAACGGTCGAGCGACGTAGCTGTACTTGTGGCCACCGTTGCTGACTGCGACGAGTTCCTGGGCGAGCTTGCTCAAGCCGTACGGATTGGCTGGCAGCAGCGCATGCGATTCATCCACCGCAGCGTCACTTGGGCCGTAGACGAGTGCGGAACTCGTGACGAGCAGCTTCGCTTCAGGCGCCACCGCTCGTAGCGCCTCCACCAGGTGATGGGTGCCCATGACGTTGACGCGCAAGGTCTGCGAGGTCGCGGACCACGACTGACCGACGTGTGCGGCTCCCGCGCAGTGGAACACGACGGACGGTGCCGCAACAGCCAGGGCCTCTCGCACCGCGGCCCCATCGAACAGATCGACACCCTGCCACGTCACGCCGCTCAGACGACGAGGCGGACTGCCTCCAGGCCGGTGCCACGCGACGGTTGGTACGTTGTCTGCGACGAGTGCATCGAGCAGGTGGCCGCCGGCGAAACCCGCAGCGCCCGTGACAAGGACAGGCCCCGTCATCTCAACGGGGAGCTCCGCTCAGGCCGCCGCTCATGGGCGAGAAGTTGCCGAGCCCAGCCAGCGTGAACGACAGGAAGAATCGATGATCAGCGGGCACGAGATACGAAGAGAGGCCACCGTAGTTGTACGTTTGGTACTCTGCGGCAATACCACAGCACTGCGCGTTGTAGAACCCAGAGATCCGCTGCTGCAGCATGGCGCTCTTCTTGATGTCGTAGTTGAACGAGTAGATAGCGCCGTAGCGGCGGTCGCGTGTCTGCAG
>JBEBGB010000282.1:0-6449 GCA_040081675.1 Vicinamibacterales bacterium | reverse complement strand
GCGTTCCCCTACACCAGGGGCATCCACGCCAGCGGCTACGCGGGCAAGCTGTGGACGATGCGCCAGTTCGCGGGGTTCGGCACACCCGAGGAGACCAACGCGCGCTACAAGGCGCTGCTTCAGGCCGGTGGCACGGGGCTGAGCGTGGCGTTCGACCTGCCGACCTTGATGGGCCGCGACCCCGACCATGAGTTGTCGCTCGGAGAAGTGGGAAAGTGCGGGGTCAGCACCGCGTCGCTGGCCGATATGGAAACGCTCTTTGACGGCATCGACCTCGGTCGCGTCACCACGTCGATGACGATCAACTCTCCGGCCGCGATCATCTTCGCCATGTATCTGGTGGTGGCCGAACAGCAGGGCGTCTCCTGGCGCGAGCTGTCAGGCACCATCCAGAACGACATCCTCAAGGAATTCATCGCGCAGAAGGAGTTCATCTATCCTCCTCGACCGTCGATGCGCCTCATCACCGATGTCTTCGCGTTCTGTGCATCGGAGGTGCCGAAATGGAACACGATTTCGGTGAGCGGCTATCACATCCGGGAGGCGGGCTCGACGGCCATTCAAGAGTTGGCGTTCACGCTGCGCGACGGGATCGAGTACGTGCAGTGGGGCGTCGACGCAGGGCTGGACGTCGACACCTTCGTGCCGCGAATGTCGTTCTTCTTCAATGCGCACAGCGATTTCTTCGAAGAGATCGCAAAGTACCGCGCAGCTCGGAACCTGTGGGCGCACATCATGCGCGACCGGTTCGGAGCCGTAGACGAACGCTCACTGAAGCTGCGCTTTCACACGCAGACCGCCGGCGTCTCGCTTACCGCACAGCAGCCGTACAACAACGTCGTCCGCACCGCACTGCAGGCCTTGTCGGGAGTCCTCGGTGGCACCAACTCCCTGCACACCAACTCGCTCGACGAGGCCCTGGCGCTGCCAACCGAGGCGGCGGCCACGCTGGCCTTGCGGACGCAGCAAGTGCTGGCCTACGAGAGCGGTGTCACCGACGATGTGGATCCATTTGGCGGGTCGTACTTCGTCGAAAAACTGACCCGCGAGATGGAGGAAGGTGCCACGGCTTACTTCGAACAGATCGACCGGATGGGCGGCATGGTCGAGGCGATTGAACGTGGGTTTCCGCAAAGGGAGGTCGCCGAGAGTTCGTACCGCTTTCAGCAGGCGGTCGAGCGGCGCGAAAAACTCATCGTGGGCGCCAACGAGTACGTGGAGCAGACCGAGCAGCGGATTGACACGTTGTATATCGACGAAGGTGCAGGGGAGACACAGTTGCGGCGCCTCGCGCGCCTCCGCGCCAGTCGCGACAACACGGCGGTGCACGCCTCGCTCGCACGGATGAAGGCAGCTGCGGCGAGCCGAGAAAACCTGATGCCCCCCATTTTGGACGCCGTCCGAGCCTACGCAACCCTTGGCGAAATGTGCGATGCGCTGCGTGAGGTTTGGGGCGAATACGAGGAAACTGCGGTCATCTGACCAACGTTTGGCTGGCCAGTAAGGCCTCGTCTGCAGCGTCCCGTCCCTCAGGCGGATGCCCAAACCATGGGCGAAGGCACGGCAAACCGGGTAGACTCGGCGGGCGAGAGTGTCCGAAAACGGAACTCGGACTTGGATCCTCATGAGAAAACTGCGTGTAGTGATTGCAAAGCCCGGCCTTGACGGGCACGATAGGGGAGCCAAAGTCATCGCGCGCGCGCTGCGCGATGCCGGAATGGAAGTCATCTACACAGGACTACGGCAGACTCCAGAGCAAATCGTCTCGGCGGCCTTGCAGGAAGACGCAGATGTGATTGGTCTGTCGATTCTGTCCGGTGCCCATAACCACATTGCTCCCAAGCTGATGGCTCTGCTGCACGAACAGGGGCTCGACGATGTGCTGGTGCTGGTGGGGGGCATCATCCCGGATGTGGACGTGCCGAAATTGCACAGCCTCGGGGTGAAGGGCGTATTTCTGCCGGGCACATCGATGCAGACAATCGTCGAGTTTATCAACCAGAATGTCCGGGCTCGTGCCTGACTAAGGAATCGGCGGGTACGACCGATACAACAGAACGACCGACACTGAGCAACTGACACCTGACGGGACTGATACTGAAGACTGTGCCGAAATCCGTACTGCTCGCCGACGACAGCCTCACGATCCAGCGCGTCGTGACCCTGACCTTCGCCAATGAGGACGTGACAATCACGTCCGTCAGCGACGGGGACCAGGCAGTCGAGGCCATTGCGCGTTCGAGACCGGATCTGGTTCTGGCAGACATTGCGATGCCAGGGCGGACGGGCTACGAAGTTGTGCAGTACGTGCGGAGCCATCCCGCTCTCGCATCGCTTCCCGTGCTCCTTCTTGCGGGCGCGTTCGATCCCGTTGACGAAGCCCAAGCCCGACAGGTCGGCGCCGACGGTGTGCTCACGAAACCCTTCGAACCATCCACGCTCATCGGACAGGTCAACCAGTTGCTGGCGATGGGGCGACCCGTGCAGAGCAGCCTGGTCGTGTCCATGCCCGAACGTCACCGGCAAGTTTCTGATCTTGCGCTGCCTCCAATGACATCATCCGCCTCGCCAGACGCGACTCCCGCGGTCGACATTGCTGTGGTCAATGGCGTCACGCAAAGTTCACAGGTACCGGTTGCGGCTGAAGCAGACGCTGCGTCGGTTGCTTCCGAATCAGCGCCAGCCGAGGCTGCGTCAGCGTCAGTGGCTGTGCCGAATGTCGAGCGTAAAGCTCCCGTGGGCACCCCCGCGACAACGCAGAACTTCATGCGAACCCTGAGTCCAGATTCGTACTTCGAGCAGATTGACCAGGCTTTCGCCGCTCTCGCGAAAGCGCCGCGTCCATCGCTCAATCTCGTGCCGAAGGCACCGGTCGAAGAGCCACGCGATGAGATCGTCGCCTCGCTGGCCGAGGCTACAGTGTCGCCGGTGGTGTCCGCTCCTCCCAAGGAAGCCGAATTGCCAACCCGAACCGTTCAACTCAGCGATGCGTTCAGCGCTCTGCTCGACGCCGAGCGTGCAGGTCTCGTCAACACCTCAGCGCGGTTGACGGGTGTTCCGGCCACATCGCCTGTCGATGTGGATGCACTCGCCGCGCAGGTCGCTCGACGTGTCCTCGAACAGATGTCTGATCGCGTCGTTCGAGACACGGTCTCCGATATCGTCACCAGCACTGCGGAGCGCCTGGTCCGCGAAGAGATAGAACAGGTCAAGCGCAACATCACTTAAGATGAGCGGATGCCCGGTCCGTCTCGGTCGCTGACCACGCTCGACGTCGCACGTCTGAATCTCCCTGAAAAACCGGCCCTCGAAGGGCTCGAAGCCAAGTGGACGCCACGCTGGGAAGCGGAGCGCGTCTACGGCTTCGATCGTACGCGTACACGTGACGAGGTCTTCTCCATCGATACGCCTCCGCCGACGGTCAGCGGGTCTCTGCACGTGGGCCACGTCTTCTCGTATACCCACACCGACGTCGTGGCGCGGTTCCACCGGATGCGTGGCAAAGCCGTCTTCTATCCGATGGGTTGGGATGACAACGGGCTGCCTACCGAACGCCGCGTGCAGAACTACTACGGCGTGCGGTGCGATCCGTCTTTGCCCTATGACCCGACGTTTCAACCGCCAGAGACGCCCGGGAAGCAGCCGGTGTCGGTGTCACGTCCGAACTTCATCGAGCTCTGCGCGAAGCTGACGACCGAGGATGAGAAGGCATTCGAAGCGCTGTGGAAGCGGCTCGGCCTGTCGGTCGACTGGTCGATGACCTACGCCACCGTCGGACGCCGTGCCCAGCGGGTGTCGCAGGTGGCATTCCTGCGTCTCCTCCAGCGCGGCCTGGCCTATCAGATTGAAGCGCCCACCCTCTGGGACATCGACTTCAAGACGGCTGTCGCGCAAGCCGAACTCGAAGATCGCGACATGCCCGGCGCGTACCACCGGATCGCGTTTGCCAGGCCTGATGGTGGTGCCGTCGAGATCGAAACGACGCGTCCAGAACTGATTCCCGCCTGCGTCGCTCTGGTGGCGCATCCCGACGACGAGCGGTACAAGGCGCTCTTCGGACAAGACGTGATCACGCCGCTGTTCGGCGTGCGCGTGCCGGTGCGCGCGCACACGCTCGCCGACCCCTCGAAGGGCAGCGGCATCGCCATGATCTGTACGTTTGGCGACATCACAGACGTGACGTGGTGGCGCGAGTTGAGCCTGCCCGTGCGAGCGGTGATTCAGGCGGACGGTACGTTGCGGCCCCTGACGTGGGGTGCGCCGGGGTGGGAGTCAGACGACGTGGCCAGTGCGCAGCGGCACTACGACGAACTCGTGAAGCTCTCCGCCGCCAAAGCCCGCACGCGCATCGTCGAGCAGCTCAAAGAGAGCGGCGATCTGAAAGGTGAGCCACGCGCGATTACGCACAGCGTGAAGTTTTTCGAGAAGGGCGACCGTCCACTCGAGATCGTGACGAGCCGACAGTGGTTCATCAAGACGATCGAGTGCAGGGACGCCCTGCTTGCGCGCGGCCGGGAACTCGAGTGGCACCCCGCCTACATGCAGGCGCGGTTCGAGAACTGGACCAACGGTCTGAACGGCGACTGGTGTGTGAGCCGACAGCGCTTCTTCGGTGTGCCGTTCCCGGTCTGGTATCCGCTCGACGCGTCTGGCCTCGTGCGACACGATCAACCGATTCTGCCGGACGAAGCCAGGCTGCCCGTTGATCCATCGAGCGACGTCCCAACCGGTTACACCGCCGAGCAGCGCGGTCAGGCCGGTGGGTTCATTGGTGATCCAGACGTGATGGACACCTGGGCCACTTCGTCGCTGACGCCGCAGTTGGCCTGCGGGTGGCCCGACGACCCCGATCTCTTTTCGCGCACGTTTCCCATGGACGTGCGTCCGCAGGCGCACGACATCATTCGCACATGGCTCTTCTCGACGGTGGTGCGAGCGCAGCTCGAACACCACTCGTTGCCGTGGGCCAACGCGGCCATCTCGGGATGGGTCCTCGACCCGGACCGAAAGAAGATGTCGAAATCGAAGGGTAACGTCGTCACGCCGATGCCACTGCTCGAGGAGCACGGCTCGGACGGCGTGCGCTACTGGGCGGCGAGCGGGCGTCCAGGCACGGACACCGCCGTCGACGCCGGCCAGATGAAGGTGGGCCGCCGCCTGGCGATGAAGCTCCTGAACGCGTCGCGTTTCACGTTGAGTTCTGCCATTCCGCAGGGGCCGATCACCTATCCGGTCGACTGCGCGATGCTTCGCAACCTGGCCGACCTGGTGGACGAGGCCACGACGCATCTGGATGGGTACGACTACGCGCGCGTGCTGCAGCGAACCGAAGAGTTCTTCTGGCGATTCTGTGACGACTATCTGGAACTCGTGAAGGGCCGACGGTACGGGGAACAAGGTACGTCGGCGGCTGCCTCGGCGAACTCGGCTCTTGTTGGCGCGCTGTCGATCATGCTGCGGCTGTTCGCGCCGTTCCTGCCGTTCGTGACCGAAGAAGTGTGGTCGTGGTGGCAGGTGGGATCGGTGCACCAGACCAACTGGCCCTCGCGTGGCGAAGTCGACGCGCTGCTGCCAGCTAGCGACGAAGCGCGTCGTGTATCTGATCAGCGAACGTACGACTGGGCCACCGATGTGTTGTTCGAGGTGCGCAAGCACCGCTCGGAAGCCAAGCAGCCACTGAAGGTGCCCATCACCCTGGCCACGATCACTGCGACGGCCGACCGCGTGGCATTGATGCCCGAGGTCGAGGCCGACCTGCGCGCTGCGCTTCGCGTGCAGCGGTTCGAGTGCAGCGTCGGCGAGCAGACCTCAGTTGCGGTGGCCGGGTACGATGCCTCGCCTGCCGCCTGAGGCCTATCACGACATCGTTCGTCGGGCTCTCGCCGAAGATGTCGGCGCCGGCGATGTTACGACCGAGGCGACCGTGCCGCGCGAACAGCGCGCACGGGGCGTCTTTCTGGTCAAAGCGCCATGCGTGCTCGCAGGTGTCGACGTAGCAGCCGAGGTCTTTCGACAGCTGGAGCCTGGGGTCGACGTTCGATTCAGCAGACACGACGGCGAGTCCTGCGTGGCGAGCGAGGAAGTAGGAGAAGTCGTTGGTTTCGCGCGCACGCTCCTTGTGGGCGAGCGAACCGCGCTCAACTTCCTCCAGCGTCTGTCTGGCATTGCGACGCAGGCCCGCGCCTTCGTCGAGGCCTCGGGAGGACGCATCACCGTCCTCGACACGCGAAAGACAACTCCCTTGCTTCGCGTGCTCGAGAAGTACGCGGTGGCCGCAGGCGGCGCCACGAACCATCGGATCGGGCTGTTTGATGCCGTCCTCATCAAGGACAACCATGTGCGACTGGCGGGCGGGGTCGCCGCCGCCGTTGCGAAGTGCCGTGCGACGAGACCCGACCTTCGGCTGGAAGTCGAAGTGCAGTCGCTCGTCGAGTTCGACGAAGCTCTCG
>JBEBGB010001079.1:0-1592 GCA_040081675.1 Vicinamibacterales bacterium | reverse complement strand
ATGGTCGATGTCGCCGAGAAGCTGGTGACATCGCGGGAGGCGATCGCGCGCGGGTCGATACGCATGTCGCACGAAGCGCTCTCGCAAATTCGAGCCGGCGCCGTGCAGAAGGGCGACCCGCTGCAGGCTGCGAGACTCGCGGGCATCATGGCAGCGAAGGCCACCTCGTCGCTCATTCCACTGTGTCATCCGCTGCCGATTTCGAGCGCCAATGTCGAACTCATTCCCACTGCGACGGGCTACGACATTGAAGCGCGAGTCAGAACGACGGCGCAGACCGGTGTTGAGATGGAGGCGCTGACCGCGGTGTCGATTGCTGCCCTGACCATCTACGACATGGTGAAGGCGGTCGACAAGCGGATGGTGATCTCCAAGATCCGCCTCATGAAGAAGACTGGCGGCAAGTCCGGCACATTCGTGCGCTAGCGCGCCCTCTTGCGGGCGCGCGTCCCCCATACAGCCGAAGACCAACGGGCATTGTGGAATTCTGTCCCTCGCAGCATCATTACGACTGTGCGCAGCTTCTCGGCTCTGGTCCTCGGTGTGGCGGTCATGAGTCTCATTGGACGCGTCGTTGGATTCGCCTCGTCGCAGGCGGCGTCTGCGTTGCCGATGTTCGGTTACACCGTCGTGCACACCTATCCACACGACCGTGACGCATTCACACAAGGGCTTCAAGTTCTCGATGGTGCGTTCTACGAAGGCACCGGCCTGAATGGCCGATCGTCGATCCGCAAGGTGAAGATCGACACGGGCGAAGTGCTTCAGAAGCGCGACGTGCCGGCGCAGTACTTCGGCGAAGGCATCACCGTGCGCGGCAACGAGCTGTTCCAACTGACCTGGCAGTCAGGAGTGGCGCTGGTCTATGACCGTGCGACGTTCGCACCGAAACGGCAGCTCAAGTACTCCGGCGAAGGCTGGGGACTGACGCAGGACAAGACCGCACTCATCATGAGCGACGGCAGCGAATTCCTGCGGTTCCTCGACCCGGCCACCTTCGCGGAGAAACGACGTGTGCGCGTCACGGTGGGCGGCGCTCCACTGAAGAACCTCAACGAACTCGAGTATGTGAAGGGCGAGGTCTTTGCCAACGTGTGGCAAACCGACTACGTCGCGCGCATCGATCCCGCCACGGGCAACGTAAATGGCTACATCGACTTTCGCGGCCTGCTGACATCGCGAGAGCGCGAGGCGACCGACGTCCTCAACGGGATCGCCTATGACGAGGCGACCGATCGCCTGTTCATCACCGGCAAATTGTGGCCGAGGGTGTTCGAAGTGCGGGTGACGCGGAAATAGGGCTGGCAGGGCAGGCGCGGCGGGCACGGGGCCGTTCAGGGAAAAGCCTCCGCTGCTGCCTACCATCCATCGCTCATGACCATCTCAACCTGCTGGATTTTGGCGACCCGTCCGACTTGCCTGCTCTGCCCGCCCCGCCTGCCTTGCCAGGCCCTAGTATCACCACCGCATCAGGCGCGTCACCTTCACGACCAGCGATCGATTCTGCAGATCCGGGAACCCCGTACTGTTCAGCGTCGTCCGTCCGTCGCTGTAGACGACGAAGAGTTCGCTGCCTGGAAGGTACTCCCACC
>JBEBGB010000281.1:0-6455 GCA_040081675.1 Vicinamibacterales bacterium | reverse complement strand
GCCGAAGGAAGACCCGAACGTCGGCACGGGCCTCGTCGGCGCGCCGGAATGCGGCGACGTGATGAAGCTGCAGGTGAAGGTGAATCCCGAAACCGGCATCATCGACGACGCCAAGTTCAAGACGTTCGGCTGCGGGTCGGCGATCGCAAGTTCCAGCCTCGCCACGGAGTGGTTGAAGGGCAAGTCGGTCGACGAAGCGCTCGCCATCAAGAACACCGACATCGTCACGGAGCTGGCGCTGCCGCCCGTGAAGATTCACTGTTCGGTGCTGGCGGAAGACGCGATCAAGGCCGCGATCACCGACTACAAGAAGAAGCAGGCGTCCGTGTCCGCCGCGGCGACCGCAACGGCCCAGCCGACGGCGTAACAAGGGGAGTAGGGATCGTTCGGGCAGGCAAGGCGGGTGAGGCAGGCGGGTTGTGTCCCGCCAGGCCGGCCAGCCCTGCCAGGCCAGCCGGCCCTTCTGGTGTATGTCCATCGAAATCAGCGAAACGGCGGCGCGGAAAATTCGCACGTTGATGTCCAAGCAGGGCATCACCGACGGCGGACTCCGTGTCGGTGTGAAAGGCGGCGGCTGCTCGGGCCTCAGCTACACGTTCGCGTGGGAGAAGGAAGCGCGTTTCGGCGACGAGGTCTTCCAAGGTCCCGAAGGGTCGAAGTTGTACGTCGACAAGAAGAGCCTCCTGTTTCTCAACGGCACGGTGCTCGATTACGACACCAATCTGGTCAGCAAGGGATTTGTCTTCAACAATCCGAACGCGAAGACAACCTGCGGTTGCGGGAGTTCCTTCGGCGCGTAGTCGCACATCCGCTCTCGCGGTCGTGCGCAGTTAGATGATGACTTCCGGAACAAACACCCATCTGCTTCAGGTCTGCCGCACGTGCGGCGGTGGCGCACCGGTCGACGTCCATTTCTGCCCGAACTGCACGAAGATCCTCACGCTGGGTCGCCAGGGCGACTACTTCTCGTTTCTGGGTCTCCCTCGGAAGCTGAACCTCGACCTGGCTGTGCTCGAGCAGAATTTTCGAACGCTGAGTCGCCAGTTCCACCCCGACTTCTTCTATAACTCCACTCCGGCCGAACGACGCGCGAGCCTGGAACGGTCGTCGTACTTGAACGACGCGTATCGCACGCTGAAGCAGCCCGTGGCGCGCGCAGCCTACCTCCTCGAGGTTGAAGGCGTGCTCATGCGATCCGAGCATGACGCCGCGAAGAAAGTTCCCGCGTCGCTGCTCGAAGAAGTGTTCGAGCTCAACGAGGAACTCGACAACGTGCGTGACCTTCGCGCGGCCGGACTGTCCGAAGCAGAGTGGCGCGCCCGTCTTGCCGCCGCCGCGGCTCCCATCGAGCAGAAGAGCGTCGAACACGAAGCGCAGCTCAGCGAGTTGTTTGCGCAGTGGGACGCGACGGCAAGCGACGACGCGGGCGGTCGCAGCACGGTGCTTCACGCGCTTCGTGACCGCATGCTCGAACGCAACTACATCAGCAACCTGCTCGCAACGATCGAGCGCGAAGCGACGGGGGCCGGCGGCCCGCACCTCTAGTGTGCGCTTCGATGCTGAATCCCGACGAGTGAAGCCCAGCGCCTATCGCCCATCGCCCTTTATTGAATATGTCCAAAGTCGTCGGCATCGATCTCGGAACCACGAATAGCCTCGTCGCCGTCGTCAAGGACGGCGTGCCGGTTGTGATCCGCGACTCGAACAACGATGCGCTCGTGCCGTCGATCGTGTCGTCCGCGCAGGACGGCGCCGTCTTCGTCGGACGAGAGGCCCAGCGGCGTCTGCTGACCGACCCGCGGCGCACGGTCTACTCCGTGAAGCGCTTCATGGGCAAGGGCATCGACGATGTGCAGGGCGAGGCGGCGCTGCTGCCCTTCAAGGTGTCTGGCGAATCGGGTGGGGTGGTGAGCATCGGTCTCGGCGAGCGCGAGTTCACGCCGCCTGAGATTTCCGCATTCGTCCTGCGTGAGCTGAAGAGACGCGCCGAAGAGTACTTTGCCGCCGAGGGCGATATCGATCCCGAAGTGGACAAAGCCGTCATCACGGTGCCGGCCTACTTCAACGACGCCCAACGCACGGCCACGCGCGACGCCGGCCGCATCGCAGGTCTCGAGGTGCTTCGCATCATCAACGAGCCGACGGCGGCTTCGCTCGCGTACGGCTTGGACAAGCGCAAGACCGGCGTTATCGCGGTCTACGACTTCGGCGGCGGCACGTTCGACATTTCGATTCTGCGCATCGAGGATGGTGTGTTCCAGGTGTTGTCGACCAACGGCGACACGCATCTGGGTGGTGACGACATCGACCTGCTCCTTGTGGAGCGTGTGCTGGCAGACCTCGAATCGGCCTCGCCGACTTTCGCGGTGCCGGCCAGTGTCGTGCACGGAACGGAGCAGGGCTCGTCGCCAGCCCCCGCCGGTTTTACGCGCACGCCCGAGGCGGTGCAGGAAATTCGCAAGGCAGTCATTCAGGCGAAATGGGACTTGTCGGACCAGGACGCGACCGAGATGCTTGGCGTCCGCCTGACTCGTGAGCAGTTCGAGGACATGATTCAGCCGGTCGTCGAGCGCACGCTCGTGTCGTGCCGCCAGGCACTGGGAGACGCAGCCCTCCAGCAGAGCGACGTTCACGAAGTGGTTCTGGTCGGTGGCTCAACGCGCATTCCGCTCGTCCGTCGTCTCGTTGGCGAGTTGTTCGGTCGCGCGCCGCATGTCGAGCTCAATCCCGACGAAGTCGTCGCCCTGGGCGCAGCCGTTCAAGCCGACATCCTGGTCACGGGCAACCGCGACATGCTGCTGCTCGACGTGACGCCACTGTCGCTTGGCATCGAGACCATGGGCGGGGTGGTGTCGAAAATCATTCTGCGCAACTCCACGATTCCGGCGACAGGCAGCGAGATGTTCACGAGTGGTGTGGACAACCAGACGGCTGTCGACATTCACGTGCTTCAAGGCGAACGGGAACTGGTGGCGGACAACCGTTCGTTGGCGAGATTTCGTCTGCGAGGCATTCCGCCCATGCCTGCCGGCATGCCGCGCGTCCAGGTGCAGTTCCAGATCGACGCCAACGGCATTCTCAGCGTTACGGCGTCCGAACTGCGGACCAACGTCGAGCAAACGATCGAAGTGAAGCCGTCGTACGGGCTCACGGACGACCAGGTCGAGCAGATGCTCATCGACTCGTTCGAGCATGCCGAGGCCGACTTCGCGGCGCGCATGCTGATCGAGGCGCGCAACGAAGCCGAATCAGTCATCGTCGCCACCGAGAAGACGATGCGTGCGCCAGAGTTTCCGACGGTTGCGACCGAAGACCTGGCCTCGGGCGAGCAGCGGCGCATCGAACAGGCTCTTGCCGGACTGAAGCACGTGATCAAGTCCGACGATCGTGAAGCCATTCTTCTGTGGACGAAGGTGCTGAACGATGCGACGAAGCATCTTGCAGAAGTCATGATGAACCGCAGCGTGCGCGCGGCGTTGACGGGGAAGAATGTAGACAGCGTTTAGGCGCTGGGCGGTAGGCGATAGGCAATAGGCCAAGCACGCGAGCCGGCCCATATTTGTCGGCCGGCGCGCGAATAGTGCACTTGAACCGTCCGGGGTGGTCGAGACAGGTGTGGTGGCCCATAGCCAACCGCCCATCGCCCATCGCCAAGTAGTAGAGACTGAAAATGCCCAAAGTAACCTTCATCATCGACGGCGAACGCCAGACCGTCGAATTCGAACACGGCACGCTGGAGTATTCCCATCACGGGAAGCCCGAGTCGTTGCTCGACATCGCCAAGAACCTCGGCGTCAAGCTCGAACACGCGTGTGGAGGGAGCTGCGCCTGCACCACGTGCCACGTCATCGTCCGCGAGGGCGCGCAGAACCTCAGCGAGATGGAGGACGCCGAGGCCGACCGGCTCGACACGGCGTGGGACCTCACGACGCATTCGAGACTTGGGTGCCAAGCCGTGGTGAAGGGCGACCTGGTCTGCGAGCTGCCCATGTACACGCGCAACTACGTTCAGGAAGGCGGCGGCATCCAACTCGGCAAGTCGGATCGCCGGAAGAACGAAGAGGTGGCACGATGAAGTGGACCGACGCCGAAGACATTGGCATCGCCCTGGTGGACAAGTTTCCCGGCGTGGATCCGCTCACCGTACGCTTCACCGATCTGCGCGAACGCGTCCTCGGTCTCGACGGCTTCGACGACGACCCGAAGGTATCGAATGAGCCGAAGCTCGAGGCCATTCAGATGGCGTGGTACGAGGAATTCAAGGACGCGCAGTGAGGGACAGGCCCTAAGATCGACACATCGTGCGCGTGCTTGTCGTCGCGGCCACACGCCTCGAAGTGGCCCCTCTCCTCTCCGCAATGGCTCTGCCCGTCGAGCGTGACCGCATGGTCAGCGGCTTGTTCGGGGCCCATCAGCTGGATGTACTCCTCACTGGAGTCGGGATGGTGGCCACCGCCGTGTGGTGCGCACGTACGCTGGCCACTGAACACTACGATGTAGCGCTGAACCTTGGCATCTGCGGCAGCTTCAACCCCGCGCTTCCGCCACCGACCATCGTCCACGTGACAAAGGACATGTTTTCGGAGCTCGGCGTCGAAGACGGACCTCGGTTTCTCACCTTGCACGAACTCGGGCTCCTCGAGCCGAACGCGTTTCCATTCTCGAACGGACGCCTGGAAAACGCCGCCCCACCGTCCCTGCCGACGCTGGCCGCATTGCCGGTTGCCAGTGGCATTACCGTCAATACCGCGCACGGCGAAGAGGTGTCCATCGCCAGCATTGTTGCCCGGTGTGCTCCGGACGTGGAATCGATGGAAGGTGCGGCCTTCATGTACGCGTGTCGTGTCGCCGGTGTCCCGTTCGCTCAAGTGCGTGCCGTATCGAACCGCGTGGAACGACGCAATCGTGCGGGATGGGACCTCGTTGGTGCGGTTCAACGTCTTGGGCGCGTCTCACGGCGGCTGCTGGAGCAGGCGTGACCCTGTCGCTTGGCTTCTCTCCGTGTCCCAACGACTGCTTCATGTTCGACGCAATCGTGAACCGGCGAATCGACCTCGAAGGGCTGTCGTTCACGCCGCACCTGGCCGATGTCGAAGCGCTGAACCGCGAGACGTTCGCGGGTACCGCGGACGTCACCAAACTCAGTTATCACGCCTACGCCTACTGTCGTCGGGACTACGCGCTGCTCGAATCAGGCAGCGCGCTCGGACGAAACTGCGGTCCGCTCTTGATCTCGCTGCGCAAGATCACGTCCGACGACGTACGGCAAGGCACGCTGCGCATTGCTATTCCCGGCGTGTACACCACGGCGAATTTCCTGCTCGGCCTCGCGTTTCCAGAAGCGCGCGATCGGACGCCGCTGGTGTTCTCCGAGATCGAAGGTGCCCTCCTCGACGGCCGCTTCGACGCGGGCGTGATCATTCACGAGAACCGGTTCACGTACGAGTCCAAGGGACTCCACAAGATCATCGACCTCGGCGAGTTCTGGGAGGGCGCAACAGGCACACCGATTCCGCTCGGAGCCATCGCCGTCAGACGCTCGCTGCCAGACGCGGTGAAGCAGAGCGTCAACAGGGTCGTGCGGCGAAGCGTGGAGTACGCCTTCGCCCATCGTGAGGCCAGCCTGCCGTACGTGCGAGCGCATGCCCAGGAAATGAGCGACGAGGTGATGTACAAACACATCGACCTCTACGTGAATCACTATTCGGTTGATCTCGGACCAGACGGAAGGCAGGCGGTGAAGACGCTCTTCGACAAGGCCACTGCGCTCAACCTGGTTCCGCCATCGTTCGAGCCGCTATTCGTGTAAAACCAGAAAACACCGAGGCGAACTTGTGCGTTCCTCCATCCTCTCGCTCATCGGCTCGATCGCGCTGACGGCTTCGGCTTTTCTGCCCTGGCTGCGCCTGGGCGATGTAGGGCTTCCAGGCATTCCAGATCCAGCGGGTTTCTTCGTCCTCGCCCTCGGCATCGTCAGTCTGCTGCTGTCGGGTGTTGGCGCGTTCACGCGGCGCGACGTGCGCCCGTGGTTCGTGCTCCTTGGTCTGGCTGGTTTGACGACGCTCGCCGTGGTGTGGCGGACAGGTCCAGCGACCATTGCAGACCGCGCGCTGTCGCGTGCCGAGGCCGTCTCGATCGTGGACGGCGTGCCCATTCAGCCCGTGCCGCCCGTGCGCGTGGGTTCAGGACTGCTCGTCGGACTTGTGGGCGCGATGATGATTGCAGCCGCCGGAGTCAGCGGCCCCCGGACGAACGACCGGACCTAGCGCGCTTCTCGAGTCAATGTCGCGCGTGGTCGGTCGTTGTCGTCATCGGAACGCTTCCGGATGCAGCGCACGCGCGAGTTGTTCGGCGGCTTGAACGACGCGAGGACCCGGAACGACGAATTCATCACCGGTCAGCAGTGACACGCGTCCGTTACGAACGGCGGGCACCGACGGAAGCGCCGACCAGAC
>JBEBGB010001078.1:0-1594 GCA_040081675.1 Vicinamibacterales bacterium | reverse complement strand
TACAATCCGACAGCGACATCATGATGTTTCAACGGCGCCCGATCTTCCGACTTGCAGCGTGTGCTGTCGCCCTCGTGTCTACGGCGCTGGTCGCTGCGCGAGGCGGTAGCGTGGCCGCGGCTGGTCCGGTTTTCACGTTTACCGACGTGACGAAGGGTGCCGGACTGTCGTTCGTCCACACGAACGGCGCCACGGGCGCGTACTGGTATCCGGAGCTTTTCGGTGGCGGCGTCGCAGTGCTGGATGTCGACGGAGACCGTTGGCCCGACATGCTCTTTCTGAGCGGCAGGAACTGGAAGCCGGAAGCTGGCCGCGCGCGGAACGAACTCTACAGGAACAACCGAAACGGGACGTTTGCGAACATCACGGCCGGCAGCGGCTTCGACGCGCTTGACGTGTATGCGCTCGGAGCCACCGTCGGCGACTTCGACAACGACGGCCGAGACGATGTGTTTGTCACCACGACTGAAGGTGGCCACCTTCTGCGCAACGGTGGCAACAGCGCGTTTCTCGACGTGAGCGCGCGCGCAGGCATTCACCCCGGAGCATTTGCTGTCAGCGCGGCATGGTTCGACTACGACAAGGACGGCCTGCTCGACTTGTTCGTCGGGAACTACGTGCAGTGGACACCGGCAGCGGAAGCGCAGGTGCGGTGCACGCAAGGCGGCGAGCGCGGCTACTGTGGCCCGGACGCCTACAAGCCGGTCGCACCGACGCTGTACCACAACCTGGGTGGCGGACGGTTCGAGGACACCACCGCTCCAGCAGGGTTGAGCGATCCGAGCGACAAGGTGATGGGCGTTGCCGTGCTGGACTACAACAGCGACGGCTGGCCGGACTTGTTCATCGGCAGTGACCGCGTGCCTGCGAAGCTCTATCGCAACGACGGCAAGAAGCACTTCGTGGACGAAGCCGTGCGCGCTGGCGTGGCCCTCAGCGAAAACGGCGTGGCACGCGCCAACATGGGCGTCGACGCTGCCGACTACGATCGCTCAGGCCGCCCGCACATCGTCGTCGGCAACTTCGTCAACGAGATGCTTGGCCTTTATCACAATGAGAACGGCACGCAGTTTCGCGACGTGGCGCCGCGCTCAGAGGTTGGGCGCGCAAGCCTGCTCGCCGTGACCTGGGCCACGTTCTTCCTCGACGCGGACCTGGACGGCTTCCTCGACATATTCGCGGCGAACGGCGGCACCGATGAATCGCAGGGACGGGACGCGCGTGCACGCATCAGCCAGCCACCACTGCTCCTGCACAATCGAGGGAACGGCAGCTTCGAGAACATCTCAGCGACGCTGGGAGCGGCGTTCAACCGGCCGGTCATGGGACGCGGCGCCGCCTATCTCGACTTCGATGGCGACGGCGACCTCGACCTGGTCATGACGACGCTGAACGGACCTGCGGTGCTCTTCAGGAACGACGCGTCGCACACCAACCATTGGCTGCGGGTGAACGCACGGGGAACCACCTCGAACCGGAGCGGCATCGGCGCCGTGGTGCGCGTCACAACGGCGTCGGGCACACAGTGGCAGCAGGTGCACAGTGGGTCGAGCTACGCGTCGCAAAGCGAGCTGACGCTGACCTTCGGCCTGGG
>JBEBGB010001077.1:0-1595 GCA_040081675.1 Vicinamibacterales bacterium | reverse complement strand
GAACTGACGACGAACAGGACCGCGTACCACACGGCGAGGCGCAGTCCGAAGCTTCCCGACAACCGAACAGGCGTGTCGTCAGCGGATGACATAGCCAACGCCCCGTACGGTTTGCAGCAACTTCTTCTCGAATGGACGATCGATCTTGTCGCGCAGGCGGCTCACCAGCACGTCGACGATGTTGGTTTGCGGGTCGAAACTGTACTCCCACACGTGCGACAGGATCATCGTCTTCGAGATCACCTTGCCGGCATTCCGCATCAGGTACTCGAGCAGCGCGAACTCCCGGGGACGAAGCTCGATGTTCTGTCCGGCGCGTATCACTTTTCGAGAGAGCAGATCGATGGAGAGATCGGCCACCGTCAATGAGGTGGGCTCGGGAGCGCGGGACGCTCGGCGCACGAGCGCCTGGACGCGAGCAAGCAACTCTGCGAACGCGAACGGCTTCGTGAGATAGTCGTCGCCTCCTGCCTGCAGGCCTTGGACGCGGTCGTCCACGGAGCGCTTGGCGCTGAGGATCAGCACGGGAGTGGACCGTCCCCGCCGACGCAACTCGTCGATGACGCTCAGACCGTCGCGCCCTGGCAACATCAAATCGACGATAGCGACATCAGGTTCACCGGCAAGTGCCGCCTCCAAACCCTCGTGTCCATTCGAGGCCACGTCCACGGCAAAGCCGGCCTCTCGCAGACCTCTCGCGATGAAGCCGGCAATCGCCGCGTCGTCTTCGATGATGAGCGCGTGCATCCTGGTGTCCTGCGCTGGCCCCGCTATCGTGGCGGCGAGTTGGGCGGTGCCGCTCGCAGATACTGTGCGGGCCAGGACGTCTCGTGTCCGAGTTCCCGCGCGGCTCGAAGCGGCCAATACGGGTCGCGCAACATCTCACGCGCGAGAAGCACCAGGTCCGCCTGTTCCGATCTGACGATCGCGTCGGCTTCGGCTGAGTTGGTGATGAGCCCGACAGCTCCCGTCGCGACAGCGGCCGCGCGTTTGATGCGTTCGGCAAAAGGCACCTGATAGCCAGGTCCGATTGGAATCTTCGCGTGTGACACGTTCCCGCCGGACGAACAGTCGATCAGATCGACGCCCACACCGACGAGCCGGCGAGCGAGCTCAATGGATTGATCGACATCCCATCCACCCTCGGTCCAATCCGTCGAGGAGATACGCACGAACAGCGGCAGGTCTTCGGGCCATGTCGCGCGAACAGCGTTGACGACTTCGAGGCACAGTCGGATCCGGTTCTCGAAAGACCCGCCGTACTCGTCGGTGCGCGTATTGCTGAGCGGCGAGAGGAACTCGTGAATCAGATATCCGTGTGCCGCGTGCAGTTCCACGACGTCGAATCCACTCTGACGGGCGCGCAAGGTGGCTCGCGAAAAGGCGTCGACAATCTGGACGATGTCGTCCCTGGTCATTGCGCGGGGCGTCGGGTAGTTGTCGGCGAAAGGCGTTGCTGTGGGACCAATCGGTTCCCACCCACCTGCCTCGGGCGACACCGTGCCCGTCCCATCCCATGGTCGCTTCGTGCTGCCTTTCCGGCCTGCATGCGCCAACTGGATGCCGAACGCTGCCCCCTCTCCCTTGACGAATCG
>JBEBGB010001076.1:0-1596 GCA_040081675.1 Vicinamibacterales bacterium | reverse complement strand
CGGGTCTCGAGTTACGGGGTCATTGCTCCCGCCGCAGATTTGGGCGGCGGCGTCTACGAGATCAAGGATCTGGTTGAGAAGCCCCCGCGAGACGAAGCCCCGTCAAACCTGGCCATCATCGGGCGCTACATTCTCACGCCGGACATCTTCCCGGCACTCGAGACCATCAAGAGCGACCGCACGGGAGAGATTCAGCTGACCAACGGGCTGCGCGAGTTGCTGAAGACCCGCAAGATCTACGCGTGCGAGATCAAGGGTGTTCGACACGACGCCGGAGACAAGCTGGGTTTTCTGAAGGCGACGGCGTACTTCGCCATGAAGAGTCCGGACGTTGCCGGTAAGTTCGCTGAATATCTGGCGTCGCTCGGGCTGACACCGCCTACGACTCCCTGAACGGCGACGTAGCGCGCTTTTTGAACGCGGCTGCTAGTCGGTCTTTGTGGCGGTCTTCGCCGGTGTCGCAGGTGCAGGCGTTGACGGCGCGGACGCCTTGTCTCCTGAGCTCGAGTCTGAGGAGGAGGAGGAGGACTCGCTGCTACTGCTACCGCTGCTGCTGTCCTTGTCTTTCCCGCCGCCCGTCTTTCCCGCTGGCGTCGACTCTTTCTTGGCGTAATCGGTGATGTAAAAGCCCGATCCTTTGAACTGGATGGCGGGCGATGACACCAGTTTGTGGACCGACATCCCGCACTTCGGGCAGATGTCAACCAGCGGATCAGAGAACTTCTGAATCTTCTCGAAGCGATTCCCGCAGCTGTCGCATTCGTACTCGTAAAGCGGCATGGTGCCTTCGATCTCTCTTCTTATTCCAGCACGTCGCCTGGATCGTTGCCGAGCATCAAGTGGCGGTGCAGCCAGAACGGCGCGGTGCCGTTCGACAGCAACGTGTCGTGGAACGTACGAAGCGAAAATGCTTTGCCCTGCTGGGCCTTGTAGTCCTGCCGCAGCTTGAGCAGCATCATCTTGCCCGCGCTGTACACAAGGTAGGTCGGATCGAACGTGCCGCGCTCAGCCTCTCGGCGCGCGCTCGCTTCTTCGAGATACGCCTCCTCGCGGAACATGCGCACGCCCTGCTCGACGGACCAGTCTTCGGTGTGCAGCTTGATGCCGACGATGAAGCGCACGAGACGAATGAGCGCTTCGGCGAGCTGACCGAGCTTGATGCTGGCGTCGCCCTTGCCGAAGCCGTTTTCGATCATCATCTGCTCGCAGTAGTGCGCCCAACCTTCGACGAAGGACGCCGGCGCGAAGAGAATCGACTTTCGGGCCTTCGACGTCGTCTTGCGCAGGTGCTGATAGTGGAGAAAGTGTCCCGGGTAGACCTCGTGGATCGACACTGACCACAGCGTGGGCAGGTTGTAGTCGCGCAGGTGTTCGATCTGCCGGTCGGCGGGCCAGGACGGATCGATGTCCGTGAGGTAGTAGTAGGCGCGGGTCGGCTTGCTCTCGAACGGACCAGGCGTCCACATGCTTGCGAATGACCAGCGATAGAACTCGGGTGTCGGCGCGACGACGATCGGTTCGCCTTCCGGAACGGTGATGAGTCCCTGGCGTTCGAGGAAGGTCTTGAGTTCCGCGATCTGATCGCGGCCCGTTTTC
>JBEBGB010001075.1:0-1596 GCA_040081675.1 Vicinamibacterales bacterium | reverse complement strand
CACTGGGGGGTCTTCGACCAGCTCACGATGATGCAGCAACTCGGCCTGATTCCGGCGGGGCCTCCGGTCTAGCCCGTCGGATGGCGACTACGGGCGCTCTCCTCGAGGCGACAAGAAGCCGTTCACAGATAAACACTAGGCGACCAGGGAGGGCCGATTCCGTCCAGCCGCGATATGCGGCGACCTAACGGAGTGTTATTCAGGTCGGTCTAATCAGGCTTCGCCGAGCCCGTCGGTTCCAATACGCACCTGCAACCGCATTAGTGACAGACGTGTTTCGATGAGGTCGGTTTGACGTGATGCTGCGCGCCTCGCAGGGTCGGCTGGGACATGCCGGTCGGCCTACTACTACGTTGGGCCGACAGACACGGTAGACGAACGACAGACGTCTGGTGGGCGTAGAATGTTGCTCATGAGCATCGAGGAATTGGAAGCGGCGGCACTGCGCTTGGAACCGAAAGCCCGCGCGCGACTCGCTGGTCGACTGCTGGACAGCCTCGACGACTTGACTCCGGCGGAGAGCGCTCGACTCTGGACCGACGAGGCAGAACGGCGTTCGGCCGCGATCGATGCGGGTTCGCTTAGTGTGCGGCCGGCGGAAGACGTGTTTCGGGACGCCCGGGCCCGGATCTGACCGGTGGTTCCGACGTTCAACGAACTGGCCGAGGCCGAGTTGAACGACGCCATCAGGTACTACGAAAACGAGCAGGTCGGCCTTGGCGCGGCATTCCTTGCTGAGGTGCGGCGCTGCACGGCGGCGATCCTCGCGCTCCCAGAAGCCAGCCCAGTTATTCGAGGTCAGATTCGGCGCCGGCTGTGTGACAAGTTTCCGTACGCGCTCCTCTACGAGCGCCGCGGCGATCAGATTAGGGTGTTGGCGGTCATGCATCTGAAGCGGCGTCCGAACTACTGGGTGGGGCGCAACTGACGGAGATCTTCCCTCGATAAAGCAGACACTTCCGCCTAACGCTGGGAGGTGTCCATGGCGCGTCGCGTGGCTCCTGTGAAAGTCCGTCAGTACAGCCTGGAGTTTAAGCTCAAGGCGGTGAGGCTCAGCCAGTTAAAGAGCGTCGAAGTGCAAGCCGTCGCTGACGCCCTCGAGATTCATCCGTTCATGCTGTCGCGTTGGCGGAAAGAAGCGCGCGACGGCGGCACACGCCGGCATCGAGAAGCTGGCCCCGCATGATCTTCGTCGTATGTGCGCGAGGCTGTGTCATCTGGCGGGCGGCGAACTCGAGCAAATCCAGTTTCTCCTGGGCCACGTGTCCGTCCAGACGACAGAGCGGTACCTGGGATGCAAGCAGAAGCTTCGGTGTGCCGTGAACGATCGACTCGGTATCGAGCCCGCCGCCGCGTGACTTCGAGCAGCCAAGGGCGGACAGTAGACCCGTCCGCCCTTGGCGACTCGTCAGGACTATCCGGCGGTGCAGTGCCCGTGGGGGCATCAACGGTAGCCGAACACGGGCGGGAACACGACAACCACCAGTGCCGCCCATGCGGAGTACACGGGCAGATAGGCGATCTGCCATCGCTCCAGGGCGATAAACGAGCCCCGGTGGCGCAGGAAGCCCGCATAGAGCCACGCCGACCACGCCA
>JBEBGB010001074.1:0-1597 GCA_040081675.1 Vicinamibacterales bacterium | reverse complement strand
CCGAACACCTGACGCACGTCCGACGGCGAATCGGTCCGCCAGCCGTCGTCTCCAAAGAAGTTGCCGGCGAAGTACCAGTTGAGCACTCCGCTCGAGCGGGCGCCACCATGCTCGAACTCGAGTGCGCGACGAACATGGCTTCCGTACAGCCCTTGCACGGTCGTCCCTTTGTGGCCCTGGCCGTCCTTGGTCTGCAGCGCCAGCGCGCCACCAAGTGTGTTCAGCCCGAAGAGCGGATTGGAACCCGGCATCAGTGTGGATGACGCGATCGCCATTCGAGGAATCAAATCCCAGCTGACCACGTCACCAAACGGCTGATTCATTCGCACGCCGTCCATGTAGACGGAGAGTCCTTGCGGTGTGCCCAGCAACGGCGACGCCGTATAGCCGCGGTAGTTGACATCTGGCTGGAAGGGGTTGCCTTGCACCTCGTTGATGTGCACGCCGGTCACACGCTTGTTGAGAAAGTCGGCGACGTCAAGGGCGCCGCTCGCGTCGATGTCCTTATCCGTCGCCACCTGTACTGGTGACGGCAGTTGGTCGAGCGTCAGTTCCAGTCCGGGCAACGGCGCCGCCGCGATAACGTCCACGTGGTCTACGAAGGTTGGCGGCTGGTCGGACTGCGCCGGCTGTGCGTTCGCGACCACGGGCAGCCATCCAATGCACGCCGACAGCCCGACAGTGAACACATATCTTCTCGAGTTACTCAACAAGCACCCCTCGCAATGAATTCGGATCGAACGGACTGGCCGCTCTTCTAGGCATATATGTAGGACGGGACCACTCTGTTCACGGTATTTCTGCATGGGCCGGCTTGTCAGGGCTGCTGCCGGGCCCCGTGTAGAATGGCGGCTCCAACGGACGTCTCGGCATGTCTGCCTCAGAGCCCACACTCACCGCCCTCGCTCCGCTCGGGATCGCCCGTGACGATCGCGTCGCATCGAACATCGACGTCGAACGGGAGGTTCTCGGTCTGTTCGACGACTATCAACGACCACTCCTGCGGTACGTCGCTTCCTTCGGACTGAGCCGGCAGGAAGCCGAAGATGTCGTGCAGGAGGTGTTCCTCTCCCTGTTCCGACATCTGCTGCTTGGACGCTCGCGCAGCAATCTGCCGGGTTGGCTGTTTCAAGTCGCTCACAACATAGCGCTCAAGCAGCGACGCCGAAGACGACACTGGTGGTCGTTGCTGACAGACGCGTCGACAGCCGACGACCGCGTGGATCCCGCAGCGAATCCCGAGGACCGGCTGACCGAGACCGAAGAGCAACACCGCCTGCAGCGCGTGCTCCGCGCTCTTCCAGAGCGCGATCGCCAGTGCGTCCTGCTTCGTGCGGAGGGGCTGAAGTACCGGGATATTGCGGCGGCGCTCGGTATCTCACTCGGCGCAGTCGCCAAGTCGATGGCGCGCGCTGTCGATCGTTTCAAGCACGTGGACGAGCGGTGATGCCATGAGTGACACGTCACATCTCCGCGACGAGGAGCTGTTGCTCGCCCTTGACGGGCGGGGTCTGGGCGACGCCGCTCGGCGGGCCAAGGGACATCTCGAGGAGTGCGTCGCGTGTCGAAGTCGGTTGCAGGAGTTTGCCGACGCTGA
>JBEBGB010000280.1:0-6480 GCA_040081675.1 Vicinamibacterales bacterium | reverse complement strand
CTCCATCCAGGCGGCGACGTCGCGCGGCAGCACATCGTCGAGTGCCTCGCGCAACATCCCCGCAATCGCCGGCGCTTCACCGCTGGTCGAAATGGCCAGCGTGACGCCGTCGCGCCTGACGACGCCACCAAGATACGCCGTGGCATTCGGCGGGTCGTCCACCGCGTTCACGAAGATTCGACGCGCTTCGGCCGCGTCCGCCACTTGCCGATTCACTTCCGGTGTTGCCGCCGCCACAACGAGCCAGGCATCGTCCAGGTCTGACGCCACGAACGCCCGCTGCTCGATCTGCACGGGCGCTGCGGCCACGTCCGCGTGCACCTCGGGTGCGACCACGCGCACCTCTGCACCGGCTGCGAGCAACTGCCCCAGCTTGCTGGCACCGACAGGTCCTGCCCCGACCAGCACCACGCGTCGACCGCGAAGATGCAGAAAGATTGGAAGAAGCTCTGGCATAAAACAAAAGCCCGGAGAGGCGATGTGCCGTCCGGGCCTGGTGCGTTCGTGAACTGCGGTCTATCTGTGCACTACATCGATGGCGGACCTGGACGGCTGGCGCAGGGGGCAATGCCCTCTACGCAACAACAGTAACAGGCGCAAGTCTGGCTCTTCACGTCCTATTAGAAGTACTCGCTTCTGAGCTTCTGGTCAAGTAATCCGCTCGGACCTCGGCATCTCCCGATGTGCAGAGACCGACGGGTGGCCAGGGGTCCACGCGCGCCAGTGCCGCTCGGTGCCCACTCGGATCCCGATACGGGGTCCCCAGACGACTGCGTCGGGAGCAACCCCCAGGTCTTGAACGAACAGCTGTGAGCCACTCAGGTCGAGACCGTTGTCCTCGAGCGTGATACCCATTGCCTGCGTCAGATTCCCTGGCCCGCGGCACAGGGCCTCATCCGGAATCGCGATCGCGCCCGCCGTACGGCGTCCCTTCGTTGGCTGCCTCCGACGCCGACGCATGGTTGCCAAGCCGTCCATCGGTTCGAGCGCGCGAATGAGCACGGCGGCTGGAGCGTCGATTGGCTCCGTGACGGCATTCACCAATCGATGAATGCCGTAGTTCAGGTAGACGTAGGCCACTCCCGGCGGACCGTACAGCGGCGCGTTCCTGCGCGTGCGTCCCGGCGCCGCATGGCACGCGGGATCCGACTCGCCGATGTAGGCCTCGACCTCGACGATGACGCCGCTGGTGGTGGTGCCGTGGTGGTGATGCACGAGCACCTTGCCCAACAAGTCGCGGGCGACTTCCAACGTCGGACGGTCGTAGAAGTCGCGTGGCAACGTCACGGCCGAGGGGCGGTCGCTCCGGGGCTCTTCAGTCGAAGCACGGCGCGTGCAGCCATGCGGGCCACCATCGGATCCGTATCATTCAGCAGCCGCTCAACCAGCGGCGCCAGATCGGGATCGTTCGACAGGCCGAGTGCCTCCAGCAGATCCGCGCGAATGTTCGGCTTGGGGTCGGGCACATGCGGCGAGAAAGTCGCGCTGCGCCCAGGTGCCACTTCGCTCAACATGTGCAGCGCTCGGTCGTGCAGCGCGGGTTTCGTCAGGCCGTCGACGAGCACGTCGATCGATCCCTCGGCGAGCATGGCGTCCGCGAAGTGAGCAGCAAGTTGCAGGTCGGCATTGCGCTCTTTTCCGACCGCTTCGGTGACACGTGCTGCGTTCGTCGCATCGCCACTGCGTGCCAGCCCTTCGACGGCAGCAGCCTTGAGCAACGTGTCTCGTCCGCCTAGCACCGACGTGAACAGTGGAACGCTGGACGGATGCGCAATGCGCGCGAGGGCGTCGAGAGCCGCCTGTGCGTCGACTCCTCGCTCGTAATGCTGGAAGATCTCCGTCAGCGCCTGAATGCCGCGCTCGTACCGCAGCGCTCCCGCCGTGATCATGGCCTTGCGGCGAACAATTCCGTCCCGGTCGTTGAACGTTGCGACCAGCGCGTCTCCCAGCGACTGCTCCACCGCGCCGTCGCCTGGCCACCGTTCGTACATTCGCGCAACAACCTCCACGGCAGCCTCTCGGATCGCAATCCGAGAACTCCCGAGCAGCGCGGTCAGCTCGGCAGCGGACGTCGCGAGCAGAGCTTCCCTGTCAGGACCGTAGGAATTCGCCGAGAGCGCACCGAACGCGTAGAGCGCTTCGAGTGCGATCTGCGGGTTCTCGTCGCGCGAGGCCGAGCGCAAGGCGGTGAGCACCTCCACAGGAACCGGTTTCGGATCCAGTACGCGGGCGCCGCTGTCGAAGATCGATTTCGCAGAAGTTCGATTGCGCACCTCGACGACAAACGCCACGCGTTTGCGCGGCACAATCTTGTCCGCCAGACAGATGTTCAGCTCGCCAGTGATCGCTTCGTACTGTACGCGGTCGTCTGCATCGAGGACGGCCCTCGCCAACGGAACCGCAGCCTCGGGATAGGCGGCTTCCTTCAGATCCTGCGCTGCGCGCAAGCGGGCATCCACGTCGCTGTTGGAGAGATCCGCGACCGTCTGCTCGAAGGAAATCGATTGCGCCTCAGACGATCGACCACACAAAAGTGCTGCACACACGACGATCGCGGCACACGTGCCGCGGCTGGGATACCTCACGCCGTTCCTCCATGCCCTCTCTGCGAATAGGCATGCGAACGGCCTTCCGCCAACACCGTCTTGATATATCGGCCCGTGAACGACGCTTCGTTCTGAGCCACTTGTTCGGGGGTTCCCGTCGCAACGATCCGTCCGCCATCGTCGCCGCCTTCGGGTCCGAGGTCGATGATGTAGTCGGCCGTCTTGATGACGTCCAGATTGTGTTCGATGACGACCAGCGTGCTGCCGGCCTCGAGCAGCTTCCGAAACGCAGACAGCAGTTTCGCAATGTCGTCGAAGTGCAGCCCGGTCGTGGGCTCGTCGAGGATGTAGAGCGAACGCTCTCCACCTTGCGACACCAGGTGCGCGGCGATCTTGATGCGCTGCGCCTCCCCACCCGACAAGGTCGTCGCCGGCTGGCCGAGCCGAAGGTAACCAAGCCCGATTTCGTCCAGCACCTGCAGCCGACGAAGCACCTTCGGAGAACTGCTGAAGAAGGTGAGCGCCTCGCGCACAGTCAGGTCGAGCACCTGCATGACGGAGCGTCCGCGGTACTGCACCTCGAGCACCTGCGGCTTGAATCGCTTGCCATCGCACTCGTCGCACGGCACGAACACATCCGCCAGAAACTGCATCTCGACACGGACTTCGCCTTCGCCCTGGCACGCCTCGCAGCGTCCGCCCGGAACGTTGAACGAGAAGTGGCTCGCGGTGAGGCCTCGCGCCTTGGCGTCCTTTGTCGCCGCGAACAGTTCGCGGATCGGATCGAACGCCTTCAGATAGGTCACCGGGTTCGACCGCGGGGTCCTGCCAATGGGTTGCTGATCGACCAGCACGACGTCGCTGATCATCTCGGTCCCTTCGAGCGCGCGAAACGTACCGACGCGCTTGTCCCAGTCGCCCTTTTGTCGCTTGAGGGCAGCGTAGAGCACGTCATGCACGAGCGTTGACTTGCCCGACCCGCTCACACCGGTCACGCACGTCAGCGTGTTCAGGGGAATGGCAATGTCGACGTTCTTGAGGTTGTGTTCGTTCGCACCAAGCAAGCGAATCGACTGCCCGCTTCCCTTCCGTCGCGTCGTCGGCACCGGAATCGCCAGCTCTTGCCGAAGATATTTCGCGGTGAGCGAGCGCGGCTCGCGCATCAGTTCGTCGAGCGTGCCCGAGAACACGACGCGTCCGCCCTGCTCGCCAGCGCCAAGCCCGAGGTCGACGATGTGGTCTGCGACCTTGATCATGTCGGCGTCGTGCTCGACGACGATGACGGTGTTCCCCTGATCGCGCAGTTGCCGCAAGATATCGATCAAGCGCAAGTTGTCGCGCGAGTGCAATCCGATGGAGGGCTCGTCCAGCACGTAGAGCGTGCCCACGAGCGCCGAACCAAGCGACGTGGCGAGGTTGATGCGCTGCGCCTCGCCGCCAGACAGCGTGGATGAGAGCCGATCGAGCGAGAGATAGTCCAGGCCAACGTCGGCGAGAAACGACAACCGACGCTTGATCTCCTTCAGGATCTTCTCGGCGATGGTGGTTTCCTTCGGGGTGAGCTCGAGAGCAGCAAAGAACTGCTGCGCCTCGCGCACCGTCAGCGAAGAGACTCGATCGATCGTGCGATCGGACACTCGCACGTCGCGCGCTTCCTTCCGCAGGCGGCTCCCCGCGCAATCAGGACACGTCAGGTACCCGCGATAGCGACTGAGGAACACGCGCACGTGCACCTTGTATTTTTTCTTCTCGAGCCACCGGAAGAAGCCACGCACGCCGTCGAAGTCGGCGTTACCCTCGATGACGAAGTGTTTCTCGGCGTCCGTGAGTTCGGACCACGGTACGTCGAGCCGCAGCTTCGACTTCTTGGCCGCGCGCTTCAACTCGGCGAGTTGTGTGCGGTAGTGCGGCTTGCTCCACGGTTCGATCGCGTTCTGCGCAATCGACTTGGACGCGTCGGGCACAACCAGCGCCATGTCCAGTTCGACGATGTTGCCGAAGCCGTGACAGGTGGGACAGGCGCCAAATGGGTTGTTGAACGAGAACAGGCGCGGTTGCGGATCTTCGTAGGTGATGCCGCAGATGCGGCACTCGAAGCGTTCCGAAAACAGGTGCAAGTGCTCGCCGTGGTCGCCGTGCGCCATCTGCAGCACCCAGGCTGCGCCGCCGCCTTCGCGGTAGGCCGACTCGATGGCATCCGTCAGACGCTTGCGCTCGTCATCGCTCCCAAGCTGCATTCGGTCGACCACGACCTGCAAGACCGGCTTGGCAGCCAACGCTTTCACGTCCACATCGTCGAACGAAAGCGCGGTGCCGTCCACGAGCAAGCGACCGAAGCCGCGGCGTCGCAGGGTGTCGATGGCAGCTCTGACGGCGGACGCCCTCGCTGCTGATCCGGCAGCGGGTGCGCTCTCTGCCTCGGTGTCCTCTGCGCGCTCGCTCAGTTCGTCGACGTCTTGCGCGGGCGTAGACAGTCCGGCGGAGTCGATGATCGGTAGATCGAAGCCAAGCACGAGGCGCGTGCCGGCGCCGAGATCGGACAACTGGCTCGCGACCACTTCCGCGGTGTCTCGTACAACCATGCGGCCGCAGTTCCGGCAGTAGGTTCGGCCCACGCGCGCGAACAGCAACCGCATGTAGTCGTGAATTTCGGTCGTTGTTCCGACGGTCGAGCGCGGATTTCGGATGCTGTTCTTCTGGCGAATGGCGATCGCCGGCGCGATGCCCTCGATGCGATCGACGTCCGGCTTCTCCATCCGCTCGAGGAACTGCCGCGCGTAGGCAGACAGCGATTCGACGTACCGACGCTGGCCCTCTGCGTAGATGGTGTCGAACGCGAGCGACGACTTTCCCGACCCACTGACACCGGTCACGATGATGAGCTTTCCGGTCGGAAGCGTGACGTCGATGTTCTTCAGGTTGTGGGTACGGGCGCCGCGAACAACGATCGCGGCCGGTTCACCAGTCCCTGCGCCAGGGGTCTCGGGCATGCTCACCTGTGAGGTTTTTCGCGCGGTGGTTAAACCACGATCGTAACGCACGGCAAAGCCGGCGAGCAATGGAACTCGTGATGGGGCACCGCCGCGTCACGCCGAGGACCATGCCGGTCCTTGGCGCGATCGAGGCGTGAATTCTGGAGAGACTTGGTGGCTACTTCGCTGGTGTTCGGAGGACCTTGAGGTACTCGACCAGGTTCCAGGTGTCGTCCTTCGTCAGCTTGCTCTTGAACCCGGGCATGTCTTGCCCGTGTCCGTTCCACACCTTGTAGTAGAGGACGCCTTCGGGGTTCAGTTCGGTGCGGAACTCGTCGGTGAGGTCGGCGGCATGGTCCGAGTCAGGGCCGTCGCCCTTCCCTTCCGGGCCGTGGCACTTGGCGCAGTTGGAGGAGTACAGCGACTTCCCCTTCTTGGCCCCGTCCGCCGCGACCTTCACTGGGCTCTTCTCCGTCTTGGCTGTGTCCGGGATGGTCCAGCCTGCGTACTGGGCGGACACTCCGACGCCGAGACCGATCGACAGCGCCGCTGCGACGATTCCGACTGACGTGCGAGTTGCGTGCTTCATTCGCGCCTCCTGAAACCTGGCCGTATTATAGGGTGCTCGCGTTGCACTCGTATAAATGCTTGCTCGTTCAACCGCGCTGGCTACACCGAGGACCACGGCCCTTCATGAACATTTTCCGAGGCACACAGTCCACATTCCGCCCGGCCGACGCCGCGTCGTTCGTGGGTCCGGCGCAGACCAAGCTGCTCGCCTCGTCTGACGAAGCCATTCCGGTGCACGTGTATCAGGTGCAGTTCGATTCCGGGGCGCGGACCAACTGGCACACGCATTCGGGTCCGCAGTGGCTGCTCGTGATCGAAGGGCGCATCCGCGTTCAGACGTTGGGCAATCCTGCTCAGGACATGGAGGTGGGAGATGCGGTCGTCTTTGCGCC
>JBEBGB010001073.1:0-1601 GCA_040081675.1 Vicinamibacterales bacterium | reverse complement strand
GTCCTCGACAGCGAGGACGACGGCCACGTCGCGGCCTCGACTGTGAATGACGGTCGGCCCGGCCGCGGCGTCTCGCAATAACTCCGAGAGCCGCATCTTGGCTTCTGCGACGCCAAGTCGGCGGTGCCGGCGCGCGACGTGCGTCTGGACGAACATGTCCTTGTTCATGACCATAAGAGTCTACGACGTGACCAGATTGCACGCAAGCTCAGTCAATAGAAGGGGTACTCGACACAGTTGCGCGGTTCAAGGACGGCGCTGTCCGTATCTCGACACTTCAAGACGTCGACGAAACCAAGCTGCACGCGTAGGCGAACAACGCCCTCGACCACGGAGATGAGCGCCGGACAATCTCAGCGTTCCGCGGCGAGTGCCACATGGCACTGTTGTACAATGCCTTTTGACTGGAGCGAGCAATGACCGCGACCGAATATGTCGTCGATGTCCTGGGCGGCGCGAGGGTGTTCAGGGGCCGCGCCCTGCCCACGTCCTCCGAGATGCGCGACCGCATCAAGGACGGGCTCCCCTTCAGTGCCCTGGAGTCCGTGCGCGAACGCCTCGGCCTGTCAGTGCTCGAGACAGCTGCCGTTCTGCAAATGCCGGCACGTACCTTCGCCAGGCGCCGCAGCTCCCGCAAACTGGCGGCCGACGAGTCCGATCGCCTCTATCGCCTCGCACGGATCGCCGCGCAGGCCATTGGCGTGTTCGGAACCGAGGAGAAGGCGTCGACGTGGCTGCGTCGTCCCAACCGAGCCCTGAACGGTGAACTGCCCATCCAACTGCTCGATACCGATGTGGGAACCCGCCAGATCGAGGACATCCTCGGGCGCATTGCACACGGAGTCGTGAGTTAGCGTGACCGTGTGGCGCATCGCCAGCCAGGGCCACGCGGCCCTGGACGGCGAAGGTGCACGCCTGTTCGGCAGTCGCTGGACGCCGAAGGGCCCGCCGGCGGTCTTCGCGTCCGCGTCGTTGTCCTTGGCGGCGCTCGAGCGCTTCGTTCACACGGATCCTGATCTGGAGCCCACCGACCTCGTCGCGATCGAGATCCACTTCCCGTCCACCATCCGCACTGAGTCGGTCGCTGCCAAGGACCTCCCTTCCAACTGGCGAGAGTACCCGGCGCCCATCGACCTGACGACGATCGGCGAGCGGTGGCTCCGAGCGGCAAAGACCGTCGCCCTCTCGGTGCCATCCGCTGTTGTTCCGCAAGAGCGACACTTCATCATCAACCCTGCACACCGCGATTTCGACAAGGTGACGATTGCCTCGACGGAGCCGTTCTCCTTCGATCCACGCTTGTGGAAGGCGCGGTAACGGCTAGTTCTGCAGGCGGCGGGACAGGGACCGTGGGACAGGATTAAGCCGATCAGGCATTACGACTCCCGATTAGCACCGGGAAACGCGCGGTCCGTCGTCCGTGTTTCGCAATCTCCAGAACATCCCGCGCCCACTCCGCCGCGCGTCGCGGCCAGCCGTGCATCTCGAGACTCCAGCCTGCGGCCGCGAAGGTCGCCGCCAACTCGCCGACGACGAGATAGCCGGACTGGCTCTCGCGGGGAATCGCCATGCCGTACTTGCGCTCCGTGTCTTCCATGCGA
>JBEBGB010001072.1:0-1601 GCA_040081675.1 Vicinamibacterales bacterium | reverse complement strand
GGCGCCGACGTTGGCAGATGGCCGTCCGTCGCTCGACAAGGTGGCGACTGTCCGTCCCGCACAGGTCACCACTGGTGGAGGGCTCGACGCGCAGCCGGCGTTCTCACGCGACGGGACGACGCTGGCGTTCAGCTCGGATCGCACCGGCTCTTTCGAGATCTACGTGCAGAGTCTCACGCCCGGAGCGGTTCCGACGGCATTGACCACGAACGGTCGCGCGAACATTCAGCCCGCGTGGTCGCCGGATGGACGCTTCATCGCCTATCACGACGCCGCCGGGGGCGGCATCTGGGTTGTGCCGTCGCGCGGCGGCACCGCGAAACGACTCGTAGAGACAGGTTCGCATCCGGCGTGGTCGCCCGATGGACGGCTGATCGCGTATCAAACGCTGGTGGGCAACCTCATTCCCACGTCGAACGTGCCGAACGCACCGTCGTCGATCTGGGTCGTCGAGCCCGAGACGGGACACGCGCGCGCGGTGACCCAAACCGGACCACTGGACCGACCGCATCTGGCTCCGCAGTGGTCGCACGCCGATCGTCGACTCTTCTTTGTTGAAACGGCCACACCAACGGTGTCCGGCGAGTCGACACTCTGGAGTGTGGACGTCGGGACGAGCGAGCGGCGTGTCGAGGGGCAGAGCCGAATGATTCTGCCCGACTATGCCCTCGCACCTGACGGCTCGGGCGCGTGGGTTCTCTCGCGTACCGGCATGGTGTGGTGGCTTCCACTCACCGGTGACGTGCGGACTCGAGAGCCGAAACCCACCGGGATGCCCTCACCGGGGCTCCAGACCGATCTGGCGCTCTCGCCCGACGGGCACGTGCTGGCCTGGACGTTCGTTCAACCACGGACCGGCCTTCAGTCGGTCGCGTTGCCTGGCGTGGACCGACGGCCGGCGGCGTCCAGTGTGGTGTCGCTCGGCAACGGCGTCCGTGCAACTGGTGCGGCCGCTGCCGCGGACGGACGCCTTGCCTATTCGGGCGTTCTGCAAGGCAGCGCGCCGCAGATCTGGCTGCGCGAGGCCGACGGTGCTGTCCGTCAGATCACGCTCGACGGCGGCGAGCACGGGAACCCGTCCTGGCTGCCCGGGTTTGCCGAAGTGGCGTACTTTGCCGGGCACAACGGCGTGGCGAGCTACAACGCCCTGAACGTGACGACAGGGATCGAGCGCGAGCTGTTTCGTTTGTCTGAATTGCCGACTCCCGATGGAGCGACACTGCATCCGCTGGCGTACTTGAACGTGGCCGTCGATCGCACGGCGTCGCGTGCGGCGTTTGCGCTCGCCTCGAACGCTGTGATGAACCTGTGGCTCAGCGACATCGATGGCCCGGGCGGTCCCTCAGTTCCGCGGCAACTCACGCACGAACGGCACGGTGGCGCGTTTCCGAAGTGGTCGCCCGATGGTCGCTGGATTTCCTACCAATGTGACGAGGGGGCGGACACGCACGTGTGCGTCATTGGCGCGGATGGGACGGGGCGCCGGCAGTTGACGAGCGAGAGCGGCTTGAACTTCACCGGTGGTTGGATTGGCTCGGACACGATTCTGGTCGCGGCAAGGCGTGACGCCGTGTGGAATGTTGTCGGTGTGGATCGCGTGT
>JBEBGB010001071.1:0-1602 GCA_040081675.1 Vicinamibacterales bacterium | reverse complement strand
CCGCTGCTTGGAAAACGACAGAACCGTTTTCCACAGTCTCCACCGCCATTTGACAACCGGTCATTCCATATCAGGCTATAGGCTTTGGGCCTTGCCTCCCGTCACACTGAGCTTCGCGCATCTGTTCTGATCACGCTGACTCTCGTTGTGTCTGTGCCCTGGTAGTGTCCTGCGTGAGGACGAACTATCAGCGTGAGCGTTAGCTCCACGCCCAAAGCCCAGCGCCTATCGCCAACGCTCGGAGTCGGTGACAAGCCCGAAGCCTGGAGCCTGGAGCCCGTCAGAGTGTCAGATACGGCTTCAAGGCAGCGAAACGGAACTCGATCTCACGCAAGTCGTCGGCTGTCGGCTTCACCTCGGTCAACTTCGCTGGCGCACCTGCAGCGGGTGCAGTCGTGCGGCGAACAGCTGTCGAGAAGACGCCGCGCATCTTCATCACGTAGAGGTCGGTACCAGGAAGCGCTTCGTTCAGATTCCGCATCAGCAGGAACTTGCTGTACGCGTCGCGCACATCCTCGTGACGTGCCTGTTCGTGCATGGCCCAGATACGTCCCATGAGGTCTGCGTACATCCCCATTCCCGTGATGATGCCGTCCAGCCCCAGACGCATTTCGTACAGCCACCCGGTTCCGAGACTGGCGCCGAAAATCCCCTTCATCGTTGGCCTCGCGGCGATTTCGGCCCGCATGCGCGAGATGAGTGGGTCGCTCTCCTCTTTGACATACGCCATGTGTGGGAACTCTTTCGCCAGGTCGACGATGAGCTCGACGCTGGGAGAGAGATTCTTCGCGCCGCCGCTGGTCTGCACGATGACCGGGCGCGTGGTGGCTCGACCAAGCGCCTTGAAGTACGCACGATAGTCCTCGAGCGATGTGCCGGTGGTCGGCGGCATGGCAATGACTGCATCGACGCCGAGCGCATTGGCTCTGGCCGTGTACTCGAGCATCTCGGCGGTGTCCTTCCCCTGGACACCGAGCACGAGCGTCAGCCGCTTGCCACGCACGGCATTCGCCAGTACCTCCATGCCGCGAAGTCGCTCGTCTTTCGTCAGCGTCGTGACGCCGCTCGAGCCCTGAGGCCAAACGACGCCGCTGCACCCACCGCGATCGACGAAGGCCACTTCGCGCTCGAGGTCCTGCCACGCAACGTCCCCGGCGGCAGTGAACGGCGTGTTGAGGATGATGAAGACACCGCGCATCGCCTTGGCAGACTCGCCTGCGGCCGACACGCTCACGTTCGGCAACTGCGTCGCCAGTGCAGAGAGTCCAATCGCCTTCAGAACATCACGACGTGTGAGTGCATCCATGATGTGCGGGAGCGTAACACGGGTTCGCCGGTCTGGACGGTCTGGAGACAGAAGGGCTATGGGCTCCAGGCGATAGGCTCTGGGCATTGCCTCCGGTCACACTGAGCTCCGCGCGTCTTTCTCACGACTTTGACTTGTGGAGGGTCGAGACTGTTGAACGAAACAGCGCTGGCCTTGGCGCCACGCCCAAAGCCTAGCGCCTAGGAGTCCGTCCGAGTAATCGTCGTGATAGTGACATTTCCTCGTGCCGCGCACCCGTCGTGGCCGTCAGCGCTCTCGGCGATGGCCCTGTGGAC
>JBEBGB010001070.1:0-1604 GCA_040081675.1 Vicinamibacterales bacterium | reverse complement strand
GCCACCACGGCAGACGGACTGCACATCCGACTCGATGCCAACATCGAGTTCGTCGACGATCTCGTCGCCGCCAAGTACGCCGGTGCCGAAGGCGTCGGCCTGTACCGCTCGGAGTTCCTCCTCACCGAGACGCGCCGCGTGCCGAGCGAAGACGAACAGTACGAGGTGTACCGTCGCATGCTCGAAGGTATGGCGCCTGGCTCGGTGACCGTTCGCACCTTCGACGTCGACGAGGATCAGCTCGCTCTCAAAGGCGGCGATCCGACCCTTGCGGGTAGCTGGGCATCGGACACCGAGCGGGGAAGCCGGCAAGGTCTGCGAGGGCTGCGTCTGAGCTTGACCCGACCGGAGCTGCTGCGAACGCAACTGCGTGCGCTGCTGCGCGCCGCACAATACGGGTCGCTCCGCATCATGTTCCCGTTCGTGTCTGGCGTCGAGCAGCTGCGCAGCGCGAGGCAACTGGTGCTCGAAGCCACAGCCGACCTGACCGCGCTCGGTCTCAGGGTGCCCCACGTCCCGGTGGGCGTCATGATCGAGATTCCCGCCGCGGCCTACACGGCCGACCTGCTGGCGCGCGAAGTCGACTTCTTCACCATTGGCACCAACGACTTGATTCAGTACTGCCTCGCCGTCGATCGGGCCGACGAGCGCGTGTCGCGCTTGTACGAGCCGCTGCATCCGGCCATCTTGCGTGTCATCCTCATGGTGCGGCGTGCAGCTGGCCGCGCCCGCATTCCTGTCTCGCTCTGTGGTGAGATGGCCGCTGATCCGGCCCTGCTCACGATGCTCGTCGGTCTCGGGCTGACGGAGTTCAGCATGACGCCGGGGGCGATCGGCGTCGCCAAGCAGGTACTATCCGAGGTGCGCGGCGACGAACTTCGGTCGATGGCCCGCCGGGTCCTGCGCCTGTCGACCGTGGATGAAATCGAGGATGTGCTGCTGTCGGCCCTTGGCCGATACAGCACCAAATAAAAGGGGAGTGGACGTGACGGCCGATGTGACACGCGTGGAGAAGCCCTGGGGTTACGAAATTCACTGGGCCAAGACGGACCGTTATGTGGGAAAGCTGATCCACGTGAACGCCGGGCATGCACTCAGCCTGCAGTACCACAACATCAAGGACGAGACCATCTACCTGCAGTCGGGGAAGATGCTGTTCGAGATCGAGATCGACGGTGTGCTGACCGCGCGCGAGATGGCGCCGGGCGAGTGTGTGCACGTCACCCCGAAGACCGTGCATCGGATGACGGCTATCGCCGACTGTGACATCTTCGAGGTGTCCACGCCCGAACTCCACGACGTGGTGCGCCTGGAGGATCGGTACGGTCGAGAAGACAGAAAGTGATCGCTCATTTGGAGAGTTGGAGATCTGGCGAATTGGAGAGTCTCGAAGTCTGACTCACCAACTCTCCAAATCACCAACTCTCCAACTGCTCTGTCCCTAGAAGGGAATGTCGTCGTCCGTGAGCGGTTCGGAGGTGTCGTCGTGGGACGCACTCGCTCCGCCGCCGCCGCCGGTGCTGCGCTCGCTACGCTCGGATGAACCGCCGCCTCCGCGGCTGCCACCACCAAGCAGCACCACGCGCTCGCAGCGCACCTTGGTG
>JBEBGB010001069.1:0-1605 GCA_040081675.1 Vicinamibacterales bacterium | reverse complement strand
GCTACGATCAGCTTCCTTATGTCCGCTCAGGAATTTCTCGCAGGCCTCTCCGTCGTCGCCGGCCTCGTCGTACTCGAAGGATTGCTCTCGGTTGACAACGTGCTTGGCATCGCGGCGCTGGCCAACGAACTGCCCCGGTCTCAGCAGCGTCAAGCCATCCGCGTCGGGCTCGCCCTGGCGTACCTCTTTCGCGTACTTGCGCTTCTCGTCGCCAGCTGGCTCGCCACCAACACCTGGATTCGATGGGCGGGTGCCGCGTACCTCGTCTGGCTCATGTCCTCACATCTCACCAAAGGGCACGCGCACAACGTGGCCGACGCGGTCGAACACGAGATCCAGTCCGAGGAAGCCGGGGAGCGCCCGGGCTCCGGCAACGTCGACGTGGAGGCTGGTTGATGGCATCCCCACGCTCGCGTGTTGCGACAGCCGGACTCACCGCTGTTCTTGTGCAGATCGGACTGATGGACCTCAGTCTGAGCATCGACAACGTTATTGCCGCAGTGGGACTGGCACCAAAGACTCCCACCGGTGATCCAGTCATGTGGCCGATCTATCTCGGCGTCCTCATCGCGATCCTGGCGCTGCAGGCCATCGCACCACACGCGATGAACCTGCTGCGGCGATTTCCCATCCTCGAGCCAACCGCTTTCGTGCTCATCGGCTATGTCGGCGTGCTCCTCATTGTGGAGGAGACGGTCCACCTGGTCACCGGTGCCGCCATTCATGTGCCGCCCTACGCCAAGTTCGCGGGCATCCTCTTCATCATCTGGATCGCACTGCTCTACGCGGCCGACGGCGCCGTCCGGCGAGCCGTGCGACCGCTCGTGCACGTCGCGGTGCCCGTGATGCGCGGCATCACACGCGTCGTCGCGGTGCTCCTGTGGCCACTTACCTTCCTCGTCGATCGGCTTGTGAGCCTCGGCACCCGGCGATAGTCGAGATCGCCCATCTCGAGGTGGTTGGACTCGGGGACTATACTTGCCGCCTCCAAGGAGGCGCGGCATGAGCCGGACAGGGAAAGGGCACTATCTACACCGGTCGCTGCTCGACACGCCGCCGACTGTCGAGGCCAGGGTCTTTCTGCAGGATCCGCACGTTGCCCAGACCACGACGGTCGGCTTGACGAAGGTTCAGGTCGGAGGAGAAGCGTGGTTGGGCAAGGGTCCGACCAGTGCGCGCTTCCGCGTGGTCGACCACGACCACGGAACAAAGAGTACCCACGCGGCGGCAGCGGTCCTGGGCGACGGCACAGGCTTCGACGTCGGGCGCGGCAAGCCTGCGACGAGCTATCGATTCCATCAGGTCAACGTCTGGGCGACGGCAGCACGGATCCTCGAACGCCTCGAGTCGCCGCAGGTGTTCGGGCGCCGGATCCCGTGGGCGTTCCCGGGCACTCGCCTGGAACTGCGGCCTCACGCCGAGGTCCTGGAGAACGCCTACTACGAGCGCGAGTCGCGCTCCATCCGCTTCGGCTACTTCGACATGAAGGGCCACCGCATCTACACATGCCTGTCCCACGACGTGATCGCGCACGAGTTCGGACACGCCGTGTTGGACGGGCTCAAGCCTCTCTACGAGGAAACCGACGGTCCGGACCTCGCCGCC
>JBEBGB010001068.1:0-1605 GCA_040081675.1 Vicinamibacterales bacterium | reverse complement strand
ACGCGCAGAGCCTCGGCAACGCCTTCGGCAAGATCTTCCGCATCGATCCACTCGGGAACAACAGTGGCAACAAGAAATACGGAATTCCTTCAACCAACGCGTTCGCCAGCGACAACAACCCGCAGACGCTTGATGAAATTTACGCGTACGGTGTCCGCAATCCGCAGCGCTTCGGTTGGGATTCGAAGAATGGCAATCTCTTTGTCGCCGACATCGGCCAGAACATCGTCGAGGAGATCAGCCTTGTCAGGCCCGGCGCAAACCTGGGATGGAACGATTGGGAGGCGAGTTTCAGGTTCGTCAGCCGCACAGAAATCAAGCTGGACGGAACGCGCGCCGATGCGAAGGTCACCTACCCGCTCGTCGAGTACGACCACAACGATGCGCTGTTTCCCACGGGCCGTGCCGCCATTACCGGTCTCGTCGTCTATCGAGGTGCGCAGATCCCGCAGCTTGCAAACATGGTGCTGTTCGGTGACAACCCGAGCGGGGAAGTCTTCTATTTCAGCGCGGACACGCTGCCAGAGGGCGGCCAGGATCCCATTCGCCGCGTGATGTTTGGCGGCGCCGGCGCCGCCAAGACGCTGCTGCAGTTGATCAGGGAAAAGAAGCCGAATGCACCGCGCGTCGATCTTCGGTTCGGCACGGGACCAAACGAACAAGTCTTCCTGCTCAACAAGCAAGACAACACGATTCGCCAGCTCGTGCGGTGACCGTTCTTATTCTTGGCGCCAGTGGGTCTGCAGGCGGCGGCGTGTTGCAGGCGTGCTTGGCTTGTGAGGTCGTCGAGGTCAAGGCTATCATTCGTCGGCCGCTTGGCGTCGCTCACGCCATGTTGAAGGAGTTCCGGCACGACAACTATCGGGATTTCACCGATGTTGAAGGCGCCTTCCGCGACGTCGATGCCTGTTTCTATTGCCTCGGCAAGTCCGTGCGGCAGGTGTCCGGTGAGGCCGAGTACCGAACGATCACCTACGAGTTTGCGATGTCCGCGGCGCGTGCGCTCCACGCCAAGAGCCCTGGCGCGGTCTTCCATTTCATCAGCGGCAGCGGCGCGAGCCTGAAGAGCCCGTTCATGTGGGCCCGCGTCAAGGCCGAGACCGAGCGCGATCTGATCGCGCGGTTCGAGGCGGTCTGCTGGCGTCCGGGGTCGATTGACGGCGTTCCGTCGGCCAGCGAGCCAGTTCTCTACAAAGCCTTTCGTCCAGTCGCTCGTGTTGTGTTGAAGCCGTTCCGCAGCCTGTACGTGACGGCGGAAGACATTGGCCTCGCGATGATCCTCGCGAGCGTTCAAGGCATCCGCGGGCGAGTGATTGAGAATGCCGAGATTCGCGACTTGGCTGACCGTCAGCGCGCTGCGAGCCGCTGATGTCGTTTCGTGCGTTCGGCCATTTTCGTTGACGGAACAATCACTAACTACAAGTATGTCGAACACTGAGACGCTTCGCGCGAATTCAGGCCTGATTACGCACGTGTGATCCGGCGTCGACGGCATCGCGGTTGCTTTGTGTTGTGGGCAGGAGGTCATTGGTCCCATGACACGATGTTCATACGTGGTGTTCGTATCGGCGGCGATCGCACTTCTTGGCGGCACGGCGAGCGCAA
>JBEBGB010001067.1:0-1605 GCA_040081675.1 Vicinamibacterales bacterium | reverse complement strand
GTCTCATAGGTATTGGCCAATCGAGCCGCTTGTTGCACCATGTGTGCTGGAGAGAACCAACATGAAGGGTTACGTCGCCTGGAGCGCTGCCTGCCTCGTGGGGCTGGCGTGGGTCGCTCAAACGCGCCTTCCCGCGCAGGGGCAGGTGAAGTCCATGACGGGCAACGCGAACGGAGAATGGCCCTCCTATGCGGCCGATCTCGCGAGCACGCATTATTCGCCGCTCGATCAGATCAACGCGTCGAACTTCGGACAGCTCGAGGTCGCATGGCGGTTCAAGACCGACAGCCTGGGACCACGGCCCGAATACAAGTTGGAGGGGACGCCTCTCATGGTCGGGGGCGTGCTCTACACAACAGGTGGCACCCGGCGAACCGCGATTGCCCTCGACCCCAAGACTGGCGAGTTGATGTGGGCGCACAGCCTTCGTGAGGGCGCGCGCGCGGCGGCGTCACCCAGGCAGCTGTCCGGACGCGGTGTGGCGTACTGGACCGACGGCAGGGACGAACGGATCCTCTACACCACCGTCGGCTTCCAACTCGTCGAGCTCGATGCCAAGACCGGTGGCCCCATCCTGTCGTTCGGCACCAACGGCATCGTTGATCTGAAGGATGCCGCGGTGTACGGCAACCGCCAGCCGATCGACAAAGTCACTGGTGAGATCGGTGTCCACCAGACACCGACCGTCACACGCAGCGGCGTCGTCATGATCGGCTCGTCGTTCCGTGAAGGTGGCACGCCGAAGACGCACAACAACACCAAAGGGCTCGTGCAGGCCTTCGACGTGAAGACCGGAAAGCGGCTCTGGACGTTCAACACGATTCCGCGGCCGGGCGAGTTCGGCAACGACACGTGGCTGAACGACTCGTGGGCGGTCAACGGCAACGTCGGCGTATGGAACCAGATCAGCGTCGACGAGGAACTCGGTCTCGCATACCTTCCCGTCGAGACACCGTCATCTGACTTCTACGGTGGGCATCGTCCGGGAAACAATCTCTTCGCCGATTCGATCGTCGCCGTCGACATCAAGACCGGCCAACGCAAGTGGCACTATCAGCTCGTCCACCATTCACTGTGGAACTTCGACGTGTCGGCCCCGCCCATCCTGGCTGACATTGTCGTCAACGGCCGGCCGATCAAGGCCGTGCTCGCGATGACGAAGGCCGCGATGATGTACGTCCTCGATCGGACGACTGGGCAGCCTGTCTGGCCGATCGAAGAGCGTCCGGTGCCGAAGGGCGACGTACCGGGCGAATGGTACTCGCCGACGCAGCCCTACCCCACCCGACCGAAAGCATTCGACCTGCAGGGCGTGACCGAAGATGCGCTGATCGACTTCACGCCAGCCCTGCGCGAGGAAGCGCTGCGCCTGGTCGCGAAGTACAAACTCGGTCCCATCTTCACCCCACCTCCGCTCAGCAAGGTCGAAGGTCCGATTGCCGGCTTCCGGTCCTCGGGCGGTACCAACTGGCCTGGAGGTTCGTACGACCCGGACACGCACATAGCGTACGTGCCGTCGTACAAGTCCTTCCCGGTCGTCGGACTCATGAAACCGCCGAGCCGCGAGTTCTCCGACGTCGACTATGTCTCGGGACTGGCCGATCG
>JBEBGB010001066.1:0-1607 GCA_040081675.1 Vicinamibacterales bacterium | reverse complement strand
ATTCAAGGCCGAGCTAAGCATAAACAGAAACGACAGGCAGTGCGAAATGTTCGACCGGAAGGAGGTCTTCCACTCGCAAGCGGACGATCTCGCGAGCCACCGTCAGTAGCGACGCGGCCTCCGGCGGAAGCGGCGACAGTCTGACCCGCGACAAAACCTGATTCAAGCGAGTCAGCAACCGTCCGTCGTCCGAGTAGCAGCGCAGGAACTGTTCCCGTCGAAACAGATCGATGAACCACGCGAGTCGCTCGGTCGGCTGCTTCGCCATCCGGTTGATGGCCGCCTCCACCGCCAGCGGATCGACTTCGCCGAGCACTCGCCAGTACTCCTCGAACCGCTCGGGAAACCGTTCGATCAGGATGGCGTCGAGCAGCAGTTCCATCCCGACGTGGCCGAGAAATCCGCAATGGTATTTGTCGTCCGCACCGAGCCGTTCACGGAAGAGTCGCGTCAGCTCGCCGGTCACTTCGACAAACCCGCGCGTGGCGTGGAACCAGTCGTCGTCGTGCAGATGCCGCAGCGTTCCGGCGGCGACTTCGGCCTGAACGGTTCCGCTCGCGTCGGCCCAGGGACCGAGATGCTGCGGTCGGAATCGAACCTTGCGATCCGCCACTGACAACCAATCCGGCACGGCCGTCCCTGCGACGAAGTACGGCCGGTCGAGATGGTTCAGCGCGTGAGTGAAATAGTTCATGGATCGGGATTATGCGCAGCGACCGAACCACCGCAATTGTCGCGGCTCGCGGACTGGTTGTGATTCTGTCGTGGGATAGGCTTCCAGCCTGTCGGGTTTTTGCACGGCATCGACAAGCTGGAAGCTTAGCAGCCTGTTGAAAAAGCGGTGTGCTTGGCGATGAGGGATTGTCGGTCGAGTTTGAGTTTGCCGAGCCAGTCGATTGCCGTTTGGGCTGGGGTTTCGTGGTTCGGAGGGATGTGGAAGGCTCGGATCGCATCCAGGAGCCTCCCCAGCGCGTTTCGGAGCGCACAAACGACCGTCCAGAGGGCCAACAGCGCGGCCGAGAAGCTGCGCGGCTTGCCCGTTCCCACCAGCGTGCGCATGATCAGGCCAAGGTTGTGGGAGGCGGCACGCAGTTGGTACCAGATCTTCACCTTGTCCATCCCGCGCACCGTCACGCGGCGGCTGCCGCCCGTCTCGCACAGGTGGGCGAAAGTGCGTTCGACCACTTCGCCCCGCCGTCGCAGGAGCGCTTTGCCCTCGACGCTGGTCACGCGGTCGTGGTTGTCGTCGAAGGCGGTCTTGTGCGAGTCGGGTTTGTCGTGCCAGCGGCGTTCGCCATTGACCTTGGGTTCCGAGAACGTCGTGGCGATCTCGTGTTCGACGCAGTCGGACAGCGTCTGAAGTTTGCAGTAGCCTTTGTCGGCGACGGCCTCTTGCACGCGGTCTTCACCGGTGATGTCGATCACGGTGGCGATGGCCACATCCAGCGTATCGACCACGCTGGCCGAGTCCGCGATGTTGGCCGGCGGTCAGCGCGATCCGCAGAAAGGTCCGCAACGACAGACTGTCCTGACACCGCCAGGCGATCCCGCGCCGCGACGTGATGTCCTCGAAGTACCCGACGAACAGCATCCGAAAGTAGACGCCC
>JBEBGB010000279.1:0-6513 GCA_040081675.1 Vicinamibacterales bacterium | reverse complement strand
CGAAGTCCAGAATCTTCACCCGGTCGTCGGCGGTGATGAAGACGTTGTCCGGCTTCAGATCGCGGTGCACCAGCTGCTTCTCGTGCGCAGCGGCAAGCCCGCGCGCGATTTGCACCGCGTACTCCACGGCCTTCCGCGCCGAGAGCGGTCCGGCGGCCAGGCGCGAACGCAGCGTCTCGCCCTCCAGCAGTTCAGAGACGATGTAAGGTCCGCTTTCCTGACCCTCGCCAGCAGCAGGCTGCGCGTGCCCAATGTCGTGGAGCGCCAGAATGTTCGGATGGTTCAGACTGGCGACCGCGCGTGCTTCCTGCTCGAAGCGACGGAGCCGCTCGGCGTCTGCGACGACGTCCGCGTGCAGCACCTTGATCGCCACGTCGCGCCCGAGGCGCGCATCGTGCGCGCGATATACGGCTCCCATTCCGCCGGAACCGACGGCTGACAGGATCTCATAGGGACCAAGACGAGCGCCTGGGGCGAGGCTCATGGATGTGGGGGTACTGAAGCGCGACGATTATACAGGCAGCGTTCGCTACTCGGCCGACAGTTCGAGCACCTCGCCGAGCGCATGGGCGATGGCATTCAGCTGTTGCGGCTGGAGTCGCGACAGGGGGCCTTGGACCAGGCGGCGGTTGTCGATGGCTCGCACCTGATCGATGAGCGCGTCGGAATCCTTCTTCAAGGCACCTGCGGCTCGAATGCGAACGCGGAGCGGTTCGGCGGCCTCCACGAGCCGTGTCGTGAGCGGGACGACGAGCGTTGACGGATGCTCCACATCGAGCAGCGCCTGGGCCTGGACGATGACGACGGGGCGAGTCTTGCCGGGCTCAGTCCCTCGTCGAGGGTTGAGGTCTGCAAGCCAAATCTCGCCGCGTTTACGCATCGACATCCCGCTCGATCGCGGCGAATTCAGCGTTGACGCGCATGCTCTCGCCGCGTACCTTGCGGGACGCCTCGCCAAGCCGACGTGCCCGCAGGCGGGCTCTGGTCGCGCGGTTCATCGCTTCGAGCGCTCGCCGGATGTACTCGGCCCTCGTCAGTCGCAGCGCGTCAGCGCACTGGCCGGACGCGTCGAGGAGGTCTTCAGGTAGCTTCAGTGAAATGGCTGCCATGGATATCTCTATCTAATACTCGAATATGATACCAGACAGACGAGCCCGGATAGCGACCACTGGACGGAGCGTTCCGGCACCCGGCTGAGATGCACAGGGACCGGAACCCGCGCGTCACGACGCGGCATCCACCAGCGCACGCTCCAGAAGGTCCGTCAGGCTCAACGCCGCAGCCCATTGCCGGAGATACGCACGGTCAGCATCTTCTGCGACTCTCAATACACCGATCACATCCCACCATTGCCGCTCCGACGTCTCGCCCCCGAGGCGAAACCACTCGAGTTTCGCCAGCACCACATCTTCGGCTGAGGCCACCGGGAAGAGTGGCCCATCCTCCGCTTCATCGATCGCCTGAGGACGTGCCCGGTGGGCCGCTTCCAGGTCGAACGGCCTGCCCTTGGACACGAACACGTCGATCTTGAACATCGTCGCCAGATGAATGAGGTTGCAAGACGACCGGGTGGCCACAGCCGACCGCAGACGATCTTCAGGGATGTAGTACGCGCCAGTGAGTCGCTTCACGAAGCCGTCCACGTGTTCCGGTTCGAGCGCGGCCACGAGATCGGCATCGAGACTCGCGCGCGCAATTCCATGCGCGGAGCTCGCCACTGAACCACCGAGGTAGTACCGAACACCCAAGGCGTCGAACGCCTCCGTCACAGGGCGAAGCGCCGCGACGAGATCCGACTCGGTCATGCGCCTGACTGACGCAGCCTGTCTCGGCGTTCGAGGTCCGCGCGCAAGTCGGTCGCCAGCGCTGCCCCGTAGTGCAGTTCGACGAATCGCAGGTCGCGATCGCGGGCGGACGCCTGCGGGCGGGCACGGGCGAGCGCACGCCGCGCGCTCGAGATGACGGTAGCGGACAGCCCCAGCGCGATGTGAAGGCGCCGAGCCACGGACGCCTGGCGTAACAGCGCCACCTGGACGCGCTCGGCATCCCGTGCTGTGTCGTCGGGTCTCGCTGGAATCACGGCCGGCATGTGTTCGCTAATGGTAAAGGAACCTCGGCTCTTCCGCTCGACTTCAGAGCCTGGTCAGGCTGGGCGCGCGGGCGGAACAAGCCGTCGCGGGTTGATGGCAATCGACAGACAGAAGCTTCGGCGACCGTGACCTCCGTGATGTCTCCGTGTTCTCCGTGGTAGAGGTTTTCGTTGAAGAAGCCATGGCGCGATACGTGCTCTTGACAGCATGTCCCGCACTGAATGAACATTCATTCATCTCCTAATGCCCGCCATTTCCAGCGTTCGACGCAAGGCCGTGCCGGCGCCGGCGCCCGTCGTAAACAAGCGCGACGCCATCCTGCGCGCTGCCATCGACGTGTTCGCCGAACGCGGGTACTTCAACGCGCAGGTAGCGGACGTCGCTCGCGCCGCAGGTGTGGCCGCAGGCACCGTCTATCTGTACTTCAGAAGCAAAGACGACCTGCTCGTGTCGATCTTCGAGCGCACCGTTCGTGCTCAACTCGAAGAGGGCCGCGCCGCGGTTGCGGATGTGACCGACCCCGCTGAACGACTGCGGCGCTTTGCTCACCTGCACCTGAGCATGCTCGGACGCGATCGAAAACTCGCGATCGTCTTTCAGGTGGAACTCCGTCAGTCGTTGAAGTTCATGGAGCGTTTCTCGTCAACGCTTCTGCGCGACTACCTCGGTCAGATTCGCGCCGCCATCGAGGAGGGCCAGCAACAAGGGCTGTTCCGTGCCGAGCTGAACCCGACGGCAGTGGCGAAGATGTTCTTCGGCGCTCTGGACGAAATGGCGACCAATTGGATTCTCAGTCGGCGTCGATATAGCCTCGAATCGGACGCTGACGCAGTCGTGGACATTTTTCTCGAAGGCTCACGCGCACGATGACGATGCCATCTTCGATCCGAACGGCGGCAGTGCTGGGTGCCGGCACGATGGGCGCGCAGATTGCGGCTCACCTGGCCAATGCCGGCATACCGGTGCTGCTCCTCGACGTGACAGCCGACGCGGCGCGCGACGGCCTGAAGCGGGCTGCCGCACTCAGGCCGGACCCCTTCTTCACCAAGGACGCTGCCACGCTCATCGCAACAGGCGGGTTCGACACCGACCTGCCGAAGCTCGCATCGGTCGACTGGATCATTGAAGCGGTCGTCGAGCGACTCGACATCAAGCAGTCGCTCTTCGCACGTGTCGAGGCCGTGCGCGCACCGCACACCATCGTCTCCTCCAACACCAGCGGTATCCCGATCTCTGCTCTTGCAGAAGGACGTGGCGCCGAATTCACGCGTCATTTGCTCGGAACGCACTTCTTCAATCCGCCTCGCTATCTGCGCCTCGTGGAAATCATCCCGACGCCGCAGACCGATCCGGCGATCGTCGATCACCTGAGCCGATTCATCGACGTCCGGCTTGGCAAGGGCGTCGTGCTCACCAAGGACACACCGAACTTCATCGCCAATCACGTTGGCCTGTTCGGCGTCGTTCAACTGATGCGCGCGCTCGAGTCGGGGAACTACACGATCGAGGAGATCGACGCCATTACTGGTCCGGCTCTTGGCCGCCCGAAGAGCGCCACGTTCCGAACGATGGACATCGCTGGGCTCGACGTGTTGGGTCATGTACTCCGAAATCTGGCCGAGCGCCTTCCAGAGGAAACGAACCGGTCGGGCTTCACATTGCCTGCGATCGTCGAGCAGCTGATCGCGAAGGGGTGGACGGGCGAAAAAGCCGGCCAGGGTTTCTACAAGCGCGAGGGCGCTGAGATTCTGACGCTCGACCCTGTGTCAATGAGTTACCGCGCCAAGCAACCCGCGCGGATCGCCTCCATCGACGCCACGAAGAACCTCGAGTCGGTCAGTGAACGCGCGAAGGCCCTGTTCAACAGCACCGACAAGGCTGGCACGCTGCTGCGCGACACGCTGGCGCCAATGCTCGTGTACACGGCAAGTGTGGCGCCCACAATCGCGAACTCGATTGACGACGTCGACCGGGCCATGCAGTGGGGTTTCGGCTGGGAGCTGGGTCCCTTCGAGTTGTGGGACGCGATTGGCATCCAGTCTGTTCTCGAAGCTGCGAAGCCCTCGGCCGTGCCTCCGCTCGTCGCCGAGCAGATCGCCAAAGGAAGGAACACGTTCCGAGACGCTCGCGTGGCACCCGCAGGACCTGGCCTTCAGTTGCTGCGGTCAGCCAAAGAGCGCACGCCCGTGCTCAGGAAGAATCCAGGCGGCAGTCTCGTGGACCTCGGTGACGACGTGCTGTGTGTCGAACTGCACTCGAAGATGAACGTCATCGGCGCCGACACGATGCAGATCGTGCAGGCAGGCCTCACCGAGGCGACCAGGAATTTTGCCGCCCTCGTCATCAGTACCGACGCAGTGAACTTCTCCGCCGGTGCGAACCTCATGCTCCTGCTGGTCGAAGCGCAGGAAGGCAACTGGGACGAGATCGAGTTGATGGTACGCACGTTCCAGAAAGCCACCATGTCGTTACGCTATGCGAGCGTTCCAGTGATCGTCGCGCCGGCAGGCATGGCACTCGGCGGTGGATGCGAACTGGTGCTGCACGCTGATCGCGTGCAAGCCGCGGCCGAGACGTACACGGGACTGGTCGAAGTTGGCGTCGGCTTGATTCCGGCCGGCGGTGGCACGAAGGAAATGGTGTTGCGTGCTGCACGGACGGCCGCGCGCGCCAAGGCCGACCTCCAACCCTTTGTGCAGGTCGCCTTCGAGACGATGGCGTTCGCGAAGGTCTCGACGAGCGCGGCGAACGCACAACAACTTGGCTACCTGCGGACGTTCGATTCAGTGTCGATGAACCGCGAGCGGCTGGTTGCCGACGCGAAAGCGCTGGCACTCGAGCGTGTGCGCGAGGGCTACACGGCACCGAAGCCCGAACCGATCCCTGTGGGCGGCGAAAGCCTGGAGGCCGCCCTGAAGCTTGGCGTGCACCTCGCGTGGCGCTCTGGTCGTGCCACCGATCACGATGCGGTCATCGGTCGCGCACTGGCGCACATCGTCGCCGGCGGGTCCTTGCCGCACGCAACGACGGTCAGCGAACAGCATCTGCTCGATCTCGAGCGCGAGGCGTTCCTGAAGTTGTGCGGCGAGCGCAAGACACTCGAGCGCATCGGGCACACGCTGAAAACCGGGAAGCCGTTGCGGAACTAGGGCACGCGCTGAGCCGTGGCCTGAACGCATGGGGAAACAAGCTTTCGAAATCGTCGAGCGCGGACACGGCGTGCCGCTGGTGTTGATTCCCGGCGTCCAGGGACGCTGGGAATACTCACGCGGCATTGTCGAGGCGCTGGCGCGGTTCTATCGTGTCATCACGTTCTCTCTCTGCGATGAGCGGACGTGGAGCGGTGGCGGCGACAGCTGTCACATCGACGTATTCGCGGGCCAGGTCGAGGCTGCGCTGGATCGACTGCACATCGGCAGCGCTGCCATCGTCGGCGTGTCGTTCGGCGGCCTTGTCGCGCTGCGATTCGCTGCGACACGACCGACACGCACCACGGCACTCGTCATTATCTCGGCGCCAGGCCCCCAGTGGCATCTGCGGCCACGACACGACCTCTACGCGCGGCTGCCCTGGGTGTTCGGCCCTCTCTTTCTGGCGGAGTCACCATTCAGGCTTCGTCGTGAAGTCGTGGCTGCTCTTCCGGAGCGATTAGCACGACGTCGGTACCTTCGAGAACAGCTGCGAACCATCATCACGGCGCCGGTTTCACTCGCGCGTATGGCGGCTCGCGCTCGACTCATTGGTCCGTACGACCGTGTTGCCGACTGCGCCCAGGTCACCGCACCGACGCTGGTCGTTCAAGGCGACGAGACGCTGGACCATGTGACAGGGTCTGGCGGCACGGCGGAGTATTCGACGCTCATCTGCGGCGCGCGGCTCGTGCAGATGGACCGCACCGGTCACCTGGGATCGGTGACGCGACCTGACGACTGTGCCGCGATCGTTCACCGTTTCATCGAGGACGTCGTCGGCGACAGTCCGCCCAACGAACGTCAACGTGAAGAGAGTCAGCGCATGGATAGTCAGCGCAGAGGGCAGCAGCGTATGGGGAATCAGCGTACCGGAAATCAGCGCATGGGGAATGGGCGCGTGGGGAATGAGCATAGTGCTGCATGAATTTCGGGGACCCGCCGGGCGCCTCGAGGCGATCTTGAGCATGCCAGCGCCCCGTGGCGTCACCGACGATGGGCTCGTCGCAACTGGCGCGCCCCAAGGCATTCGCGCCGCGGTGGTGCTGGGGCATCCGCATCCGCAGTTCGGTGGAACGATGCACACGAAGGGCGTGTATCACGCCACGAAAGGTCTCACCAGGATCGGCTGCGCCGTGTTGCGGTTCAACTTTCGCGGCGTCGGCAAGAGCGAAGGGATCTGGGACGAAGGCCAGGGCGAGCGCGATGACTTTCGGGCGGCGCTGGACGTCATG
>JBEBGB010000278.1:0-6517 GCA_040081675.1 Vicinamibacterales bacterium | reverse complement strand
AGTGATAGTACGACCTTCCTGGAAGAGTACGGCCTCTTGCGATTTCTCTGCGTCAGCGTACAGCCAGGACAGCAAGCCACACGAGCCCGCCCGCCACCATCGCGACACCCGTGATCCGATTCTGGATGTACCACACCTCGTCTGACGACCGCAGCGTGCGCGGGGTCCTGAGGCCGTACAGCCAATTTTTCGGGACCAACCCAAGAACAAGCGGCAAGCCAAGAAGGATCATCAGCATCGGCCCCTTGACGGCGGACTCTGAGAGGAACCACACGAGCGCCGCCGCCAACGGAAGAATCCACAGAAGCCTGGAACGATTCCGGGGCATCATCCGCCTCACTCTATCCACGTATGGGTGGAACGCGCCAATTGCTGTCTCGAGCACCTTCGTACTCCCTCCACAACCGTTGCGCTCAGCCGCGGCGCGCCGACGTCGATTGCGTCGTGGTCCGCTGTGGTGCCACGTCACTTTGGGCAGCGAGAACGGCGTCGTAGAGTGTCTCGGGCGCGATGTCGGCGCCATTGGGCCAGGCTACGGTACCGCCGTCGACGAAAAAGCGCGCGAAGTACGCCGGATCCTTCAGTGGCTCGAACACCGGTCCGTCCAACCACGACTCGAAATCCACGATCGCGTCTGCGCCGTCCGTGAACCGGACATGAATTCGGAACCCCCCGCGATGTTCAGCGCTAATGAGGCGTGGCAGTCCCATGCTTCGATGCTACTCCAGTGGGGCGATGCGATCGCGGGGCGAGTTTGGTGAAGGCGCCGCCCCCGCACTCGCAGGTGTGTAGCCCGCGTCTCTCGGCTACTCCGCGTCGCGATGAACCGTGTCCGGCGAGAACGCCGGCGTGCAGACCGCCACGTATTCCGCGCCGCCGTCTTCAGGCGTGCTGTAGCGCACCCACTCGCCTGGTGCGGTGACAATCGCCTGTCCCGCGCGCACCTCGGTGACGCCGCCTTCGTGCTCGACCTTCAGCATTCCGCGAAGAACGAGTGTCACCTCCTGGAACGCCGGGCGCTGGCCCGGCTCGACCCACCCTTCCGGCGACATCATCCGGGCGACGCTCACATCGCCTTGTGCGGAGTTCACGCGTCCAGCGAACTCCTCGATGCGCTTCGGTTTGGTTCCGGCGGCCTTGATGATGGTGGGCTGTTCAATGAGTCGCGGCATGAGCCGCAGATTACACTACGTGAGTGAAGAAGATCTGCGACTCCATCCTCGACGCGATCGGCGACACGCCGATGGTGCGGATCAACACGATCACGCGGGGACTTGTGAGAGCGACCGTCTTGGCGAAGGTCGAAACCTTCAATCCTGGCAACTCGATCAAGGACCGCATGGCCCTTCGCATGATCGAGGATGCCGAGCGTGCAGGACTCTTGAAGCCTGGCGGCACGATTATCGAAGGCACCTCGGGCAACACTGGCATGGGGCTCGCGATTGCGGCGGTGATCAAAGGCTATAAGTGCATCTTCACGACAACCGACAAGCAGTCGAAGGAGAAGATCGACGCGCTCAAGGCCTTTGGCGCCGAAGTGATTGTGTGCCCGACGAACGTCGATCCCGAAGATCCCCGTTCGTACTACTCCGTGTCGTCGCGTCTCGAGCGGGATGTGCCGAACTCGTGGAAAGCCAATCAGTACGACAACCTCTCGAATACGGCCGCGCACTACGAGCAGACCGGCCCCGAGATCTGGGAGCAGACAGATGGTCGCGTCACGCATCTGGTCGTTGGTGTCGGGACGGGCGGCACCATTTCTGGAGCGGGTCGCTATCTCAAGGAGAAGAATCCGGCCACCAAGGTCTGGGGCATCGACACCTACGGCTCGGTCTTCACCAAGTACAAAGAGACCGGCATCTTCGACAAGCACGAGATCTACCCGTACATCACCGAAGGCATCGGCGAAGACTTCCTGCCTCGCAACGTCGACTTCTCCGTGGTCGACCATTTCGAGAAGGTGACCGACAAGGATGCGGCGATCATGACGCGCCGCATCTCGCGCGAAGAGGGAATCTTTGCCGGCAATTCAGCCGGGTCAGCGATGGCCGGCTTGCTCCAACTCCGTGAGCACTTCGGTCCAGACGATGTGGTGGTGGTGATCTTCCATGACCACGGCTCCCGGTATCTGGGCAAGATGTTCAACGACGAGTGGATGCGCGAGAAAGGCTTCATCGAGTCAAGCGGCATGACGGCGCGCGATCTGGTAGCGCAAGGTTTGTCCGGTGAGCTTCGTTCCATCGAGTGCCACGAGCCGGTGGAACATGCGGTGACGCTGATGAGCGCGCACGATTTTTCCCAGATCTCGGTCACGCACGACGATCGGCTTGTGGGTTCGCTCAGTGAGGCGCACCTCTACGACGCGCTCGTGCGAAACCCGAGTGTGCGACGCGAGCCTGTGGAGTCGATCATGCTGCCGGCCTTCCCCTTCGTGGATGCCTCGACGCAGGTCGACCTGTTGTCCACGATGATCACGCTGCAGAATCCGGCGGTGCTGGTGCGCGACTTCAAGACGGAGAAGACGTTCATCATCACGCGGTCAGACGTCCTTCGCGTGCTGTGAGCTGTTCATCCGTGTCGCCTCCCTCACCGCCGCGTCTGGCCTGCCCGCCGTGCCTGCCCAGCCAGCCCCTCCTGCCATGATCGCGCTGACCCGAGACGTGAGTCCGCTGATCGCGCGCTGTGAGCTGACGCATCTGGTTCGCGAACCGATCGATGTCGACCGCGCACGAGCGCAGCACCGCGCGTACGAGGACGCGCTTACGCGGCTTGGATGTTCGATCCGGCGCGTGCCCGGCGCCGAAGCGCAGCCAGACGCCGTGTTCATCGAAGACACCGCTGTCGTACTGCCCGAGCTCGCGATCATCGCGCGGCCGGGCGCCGCATCTCGCCGCCCGGAAGTCGACGCTGTGGCGTCGGCGCTGACAGCACTGCGAGACCTTGTCCGCATCGAGGAACCGGGGACGCTGGATGGCGGCGACGTGCTGGTGGTTGGCACGCAGGTGTTCGTGGGCCGGTCGTCCCGCACCAACGACTCGGGCATCGAACAGCTTCGGAACGCGCTCGCGCCGATGGGCTATCGGACAACGGCCGTCGACACCACGGCGTGCCTGCACCTGAAGTCCGCCGCATGCGCGCTGGGCTCCAAATCCGTCCTCATCAATCCGCAGTGGGTACCGTTCGAAGTCTTCCAACCGTTGGAGGTCGTCGAGATCGACACCTCCGAATCGCACGCCGCCAACATTGTCAGCCTGGGCGTCAACTCCGTGCTGGCATCGGAAGCGTTCCCGCGAACCTGCGCGCTGTTGGAACGGCGCGGCTTCGAGGTGGTCCGCGTCGACGTCAGTGAATTGGCGAAGGCCGAAGGGGCGCTGACCTGTTGCAGTCTCCTCGTGTCATGACCATGAGCCTGCACGATCAGTTCGGCGACATTGATGTCTACGTCTTCGACCAGCTGCTGCGCGGGCGAGTGCAGCCTGGGGCGCGTGTCCTCGATGCTGGCTGCGGACAGGGCCGCAATCTTGTGTACTTGCTTCGCACAGGTTTCGATGTGCAGGCCGTTGATCAGGACCCGAATGCAGTCTCTTTCGTTCGCGGTCTCGCTGCGCAACTCGCGCCCCATCTGCCGGCGTCGAACTTCCGCGTGGAAGCCGTTGATGCGCTGACCGTGCCCGACGGCAGCATCGATCTGGTCATCAGCAGTGCGGTGTTGCACTTTGCACGTGACACGGTCCACTTCGAAGGCATGGTGCGCCGGATGTGGCGGACGCTGGCGCCGGGCGGCTTGTTCGTCTGTCGCCTCGCGGCATCGACTGGCATGGAAGGACGAATTCTGGCAACGGGGTCGGGACGCTATCGACTTCCGGACGGCAGCGAGCGCTACCTGGTATCGGAACGGCAGTTGGTCGAGTTAACGGCTGAACTCGGCGGCGCGCTCGTCGATCCCATCAAGAGCACGATCGTTCAGGACATGCGCTGCATGGCCACGTGGGTGGCTCGGGCGCGCCCGCTCAGCTGACCTGCGATCGTCTGTCATTCCTCGCGATGTCGGCTTCGGGCTGGCTGCCAGGTATCTCGAATGGACGCACGAAGTCGCTGCGAAGAGCGGCTCCGGCGGGTCTACAATCCGCCATGCGCAAAGCCACTCTGGTCGTTGCCGCTGCGATGTGTCTCGTAGCCGGGGTCCGAGCTGCGACCACCGGCGACGTCTCGAAGATTGTCTTCGCCCGCGTCTTTCCCAATGCCGGCCAGATGGGCCTCTTCATAGCTGCCGCTGACGGCGGCGACGAACGGCCGCTGGTCGGTCTCGGCGAGATCGATTACGACCCTGTCTGGTCGCCTGATGGCGGCTCGATCGTCTTCACGTCGGATCGTGCCGGTTCCGCCGAGTTGTTCCGCGTGAAAGCTGACGGGACTGGTCTCGAGCGATTGACGACGAACACGGCGTACGACGCGCAGGCCTCGTTCTCACCGGACGGCAACCAGCTGGTGTTCGTGTCCACACGTACCGCTGGCCGCGCGAATCTGTGGACGCTGGATCTGCGGACACAGCGAGCGAAGCCGCTCACGACCGGCGCGGGCGGAGACTTCCGACCGTCGTGGTCGCCGGACGGACACTGGATCGCGTTCTCGTCCGACCGCGGCGCAGCGCTGGCGTTCGGCAAAGGCCGCTGGGAGCATTTGCAGGCTGCGGACGTCTATGTCGTCCACCCGGATGGCACGGGGCTGAAACGGATAGGTGAGCACGGCAACTTCTGCGGCAGTCCAAAGTTCTCGGCCGACAGTCTTCGAGTGATCGCGTACTGCATGGATGCCGAAATTACGCTCGAGGCCCGGCGCCCCAGTCCGAAAGCAGGGGAAGGGGTGGCTCTCAACATCGACTCGCGTCTGGCGTCGATCGACCTTGCGACCGGCGCGTCCACGAGTGTGAGTGCAGGGGCGGGGCTGAAGTTCAACCCGTCCTTCCTGCCCGCGAACGAGGTCGGTTACATCCGGAAAGATGTGCCGGCAGGCATCCACTACACCAGCGGTCGAACGGGACCGACCGGCGACGTTCGCACCGCAGCCTGGTCGCCCGACGGCAAACGAGTCGCCTTCAATCGGCGAATGACTGCACCACCCGTCACCTGGAAGAAAGCCTTCAGCCGTAATGCCAAATACGATCTGACCCTGACGGGCATCCTGCCGGCGTTCAACGCGACCGGCGATCGATTCGTCATGACTGGCCGGCCCGCTCCGGGACAGGTGCTCGGGGCCAGTTTGCTGGTCGCTGCGACCGGCAGCAACAAGACTGACGTGCTCTATCAGGACAAGAGCCGCAACGTCATGGCGCCGAGCTGGTCGGCTTCGGGAGACACAATTCTCTTCGGCATCGGCGTCTACAACTTGTTCTTCAACGGCTTCTACGGCACCGTCTTCAAGAGTGAAGACCGCATCGAGGGTGGCGCGCAAATCGCCATGGTCAACGCCGATGGGAGCGGCTACAGGGAAGTGACGAGCGGTCCGAGCAACAGTGGATTTCCGTCCATGGCGCCCGACGGCAAGCGCATCGTGTTCCGCTCGTTTGGACCAGGCGGCGAAGGTCTGCGCATCATGAATCTCGAGACCAACGTCGTCACATCGCTGACAGACGGCTACGACAACTTTCCACTCTGGTCACCGCGCGGCGATCTGATCATGTTCGCGCGTGTGGTGCAGGGCGATTACGAGATCTACACGGTCAAACCGGATGGCACCGGTGCGAAGCGTCTGAGTAATTCCAAAGGTAACGACGCGCACATGGGCTGGTCACCCGACGGCGAGCACATTGTCTTTGCCAGTACGCGTATGGGCTTCAAGGACGAAGGCATCTACACGGACGCGCCGCAGCCGTACGGCGAGCTGTTTGTCATGCGGTATGACGGCACGCAGATCGAGCAGTTGACAGACAACCAGTGGGAGGATGGTACGCCGGCCTGGCAGCCGACGGGTCGTGCACCAACCTCGCGCACCGCGCAGCGCTGAGCTACTGAGTTACCGCGGCGCCTGAGCGGCTGGTGCCGGTGCGGGGGGCACTGGCGGCGTCTCGGGAATCGCCTTACCCCGGTGGCACGTGGCGCACTCGACTTTGCTCACCTCGGCGGCCGGTTTCCCGACGCCACCTGCGAGCATCTCGTTGACGTGGCCAACCATCTGAAGCATCAGACGGGCGGTCTTCTTCGTCTGCTTGTCGTCAGACGCGAAGTCGCGCGTCGGCTCGGCCACGTGGCAGTAGACACACTGCACGCCAAGCGCAAAGGTGAACGAGCGCATCGCAGGTCCGACCTCCTGAGCCGTCAACACTTTCAGGTTCCTCGGCGCGGGCGGCGCCTGGCCACCACCTGCCGGCTGAGCGCTCGCACCTCTGGCGCCAAGCATCCCCAATATCAGTAGACAAACGGCTACGGTCACTCTCGATACCTGCATGCGCACCTCGAAGCGCATCACTATACAGAGCGTGCATAAGGAAACGCGGTGAGACACGAGGGCAGGTTGGGCG
>JBEBGB010001065.1:0-1610 GCA_040081675.1 Vicinamibacterales bacterium | reverse complement strand
ACTTCTACATGCGACGCGACGAGCTGCGCGCGTGTCCGCGCGCGGCCCGTCGATGTGCCAACGAGGAGAACGCGCATTCAGGGGCGTTCGCCGACCTTTACCGTGAGCTCGGTCGGCACTCCCCCACGAAGCACGCGAAGCGCAGTCTGTCGGCCGACGCGATCACCAACGAGCAAGTCCATCAGGTCTTCCGGCGATTCTACGGCGTGACCGTCGAACGCCAGCAGCACATCTCCGACGAGAAGACCTGCGGCAGCTGCGGGGCTGCCGGCAGTGACGCCTGCGACGAGCAGTGCCTGGGTGCGTCCATCCTGATCGCGTTGTCCCTCAGGCAGTTCGACCGGCTGACCGGCGAGACCCAGATATCCGCGCTTCAGGCTTCCGCGTTCGAGGAGTGTGGCGGCAGCGTCCCAGGCAATCGTTGCCGGAATGACGACGCCAAGTCCGCGAATGGCGGCAGCCGTGGCGATGCCGAGCAACGCGCCGGATGTGTCAAGGAAGGCGCCGCCCGCAAAGCCATCGTGCATCGGGGCCGTGGTGCGGATCACCTGGTCGATCGCGCGTCCACGCCCGGTTGGAAGCGGTCCACCGATGACCGAGACGATGCCCGCAGTGGCTGTGACCGCGTTGCTCCAGGAGCGCGCAACGGCCAGCGCGAGATTGCCGACGCGCGGCGTCGAGGTAGACGGCGCAATCGGAGACGTATCGAGCCCAGGAACACGCAGTGCCGCCAGGTTCGTGGTCGGGTCCCAACCCACGAGTTCGGCGTCGAGCGTCGTGCCGTCGTGGCGTCGGACGCGCACACCGTCTTCACGGCCCAAGGCGCGGACCGTCGTCAACACCACGTTGTCGGCGTAGACCAGTCCGCTCGCCGGCCGTCGTCGTCCGTGCACCTGCACCACCGACGGCGCCGCCGCGGCAACCGCGTCGGCGAGTTGTTCAGAGAATGTCGTGAGGAGTTCGTGTGTCATGCCGTCATCGTCGCAAAGGCAACGACGCGCCGGATCACCTGAACGGGCAGGTACCGCGAGTTCGTACGCAAGGACGGTGACTGGCTCCGCCTCTGGCTGACGTGCCAGCTACCTGTCGCAGGCATGGCGACGACCGAGACGCTTACGGCAGGATGTTGATGTCGCCCCACACGACGTTGGCGGCGCGGGCAGCGACCCACACTCTGCCCAGCGCGCTCGGCACCCCCACTGCAACCACTACGAGCAGCAGCGTGAACGCCGCTCTTCTCTGTGTGTGCGACCACCCGTGATGCGTGCGTGCGAAACGGCATTCAGCGAATCGTTTGGTATTCATCGAGGTCTGCACTCCAAGGTTCACGGTCGGTCGCGGCTGTTCCACGCCCCTCTTGAGCAATGGGTATGCCCGATGGGCGAGTTCGCCGAAGTACCGCGCGCTCTGAGAGTTAGCCGACACGAGGGGGAATGAAGAAGTGGCGGTCACCACATTTGCGCCGACGGCCAGTCGAAATAACGGGTGAGCGTCGGGATCCGTGGCCGCCGTCACGAAGAGCACCACCACCGAGAACACGGAGACAGACGGGAGAACACGGCTTGTTGATCAGGGGCGAGGCAGGCGAGGCAGGCGGGGCGGGCCTGGCC
>JBEBGB010001064.1:0-1611 GCA_040081675.1 Vicinamibacterales bacterium | reverse complement strand
CTGGGTGGGCAGGTGATTGCAGGGTTCGCGGCCTTCTGGGCGGCGTTCTCGATTGCATCTTTGTAGTCGGTCCCGGGTACAGTTAGAGACTGTGAAACCGGCCCAAGAGTCGCTCTCAGGTCCTCAACATCCAGCCACCGCGACGTCGTCAGGCGACATCGAGCGTGAAGTTGCACGGCGACGGACGTTCGCCATCATCTCGCATCCCGATGCCGGCAAGACCACGCTGACCGAGAAGCTGTTGCTGTACGCGGGCGCGATCGAGCTCGCTGGCGCCGTGCGGGGACGGCAGGGACGACGCGCCGCGACGTCCGACTGGATGGAGCTCGAGCAGCAACGCGGCATCTCGATTACGTCGGCAGCACTCGAGTTCGAGCTGCAGGGCAAGCGGATGTCGATTATCGACACGCCCGGTCACAACGACTTCAGCGAAGACACCTATCGCGCGCTCATTGCCGCGGACGGCGTCGTGATGGTGATCGACGCGGCCAACGGCGTCGAAACGCAGACTCGCAAGCTGTTCGAGGTGTGCCGGCGCCATCGCCTGCCGATTCTCACCTTCGTCAACAAGTTCGACCGACCCGCCAAGGACCCGCTCGAACTCGTCGACGATATCGAACGCACGCTCGGCATTGCCGCCGCGCCGGTGAATTGGCCCATTGGAGACGCCGAGCGGTTCCGCGGTGTCTACGACATTCATGCGCAGACGCTGCTGCGATACGAGCGCGAAGCGCAGGGGCAGTATCGTGCGCCCGTCGACCTGTCATCTCTCGACGATCCCGAAGCGAAGGACATGATTGGTCCTGGGCTGTACGCGCAGTTCCGCGAGTCGCTCGACGTCATTCGAGACGCCGGCACGTCGTTCGACCTCGCCGAGTACCGCGCGGGCCGGCAAACTCCCGTGTTCTTTGGCAGTGCGCTCACCAACTTCGGGCTCGAGCCGTTCCTGCAGGCTCTGGTGGACATTGCGCCGAGTCCGCACGCCCGGCCAAGTGACACCGGCCTGGTCGAGCCCACCGACGATCGATTCACCGGGTTCGTGTTCAAGATTCAGGCGAACATGGATCCGCGCCATCGCGATCGCATCGCGTTCGTGCGCGTCTGCTCAGGGCGCTTCACCAAGGACATGACGCTCTCGAACAGTCGGCTGGGCAAGACACTCCGAGCGTCCCGCGCCTATCGATTCTTCGGGCGCGACCGCGAGACCATCGAAGTGGCCTACGCGGGCGACATCATCGGTCTGGTCAACCCTGGACAATTCGCGATTGGTGACACGCTTCACGCCGGCCCCACGCTGCGCTTTCCCGAGCTGCCACGCTTTCCCGCCGAGCACTTCGGCCGAGTCCGCCTGAAGGACACGCGCTACAAGCAATTCGACGAGGGGCTGAAGCAGCTCGAGGAAGAGGGCCTGATGCAGGTCTTCTATCTCTCGACTGGCCGTCGCGAGCCGCTCATCGGCGTCGTCGGCGCCTTGCAGTACGACGTCATCGCAAGCCGCCTGAAGGGCGAGTACGGCGTGCTCGCTACCATCGAACCTACGACGTATGCACTCGCGCGATGGGTGGAGAAAGCCGAGGGGTCTCTGCCGCCGCTTGGTGGCGGCAGCGTGGT
>JBEBGB010001063.1:0-1612 GCA_040081675.1 Vicinamibacterales bacterium | reverse complement strand
TTTCAGATTCTGAAAGCGCAGACCGAGCAGAGCGGCTTGATCTTTTCCGAAGGCGTGCTCGAGGTCTTACCAGACGGCTTCGGCTTCCTGCGAGCACCCGATTACAACTATCTGCCCGGGCCGGACGACATCTACGTATCGCCGTCGCAGATTCGCCGCTTCGACCTGCAGACCGGCGACACGGTGTCGGGTCAGATTCGGCAGCCGAAGGAAGGGGAGCGGTACTTCGCGCTCATCAAGGTCGAAGCCGTCAACTTCGAAGCGCCCGATCAGGCGCGCGACAAGCTGTTCTTCGAGAACCTGACGCCGCTCTATCCGCAGGAGCGCATGAAGCTCGAGACGACGAGTGAGAACCTCGCCGGCCGCGTGATGGATTTGATGACGCCAATTGGCAAGGGCCAGCGCGGGCTCATCGTCGCACCGCCCCGCACCGGCAAGACGATGCTGTTGCAGAGCATTGCGCAGTCGATTACGACGAATCATCCCGAGGTGTACTTGATCGTGCTGCTCATCGATGAGCGGCCCGAGGAAGTGACGGACATGCAGCGGTCGGTCGAGGGGGAAGTGATCTCGTCCACATTCGACGAACCGGCGCAGCGGCACGTGCAAGTGGCCGAAATGGTCATCGAGAAGGCGAAGCGTCTCGTCGAGCACCGCAAGGACGTCGTCATTCTGCTGGACTCGGTCACCCGTCTGGCGCGCGCGTACAACACAGTGATTCCACCGTCGGGGAAGGTGCTCTCGGGTGGTCTGGACAGCAACGCGCTCCAGAAGCCGAAGCGCTTCTTTGGCGCAGCCCGCAATATCGAAGAGGGTGGATCGCTGACGATCATGGCGACGGCGCTTGTGGACACCGGGTCGCGCATGGACGACATCATCTTCGAGGAGTTCAAGGGCACGGGCAACATGGAGATCCACCTGGATCGCAAGCTCGTGGACAAGCGCGTGTTCCCGGCGATCGACATCCAGAAGAGCGGCACTCGCAAGGAGGAACTGCTCATTCCGCGCGAGGATCTGAACCGCATCTGGGTGTTGCGCAAGGTGCTCAACCCCTTGTCAGGCGTCGAGGCGATGGAGTTGCTGCTCGACAAGCTTGGCAAGACCAAGTCGAACGCCGATTTCCTCGCCTCGATGCAGAAGATGGGCTAGCGGGGTGAATTGGGGAAATGGGGAACTGGGGAATTAGTGAGTGAGAAGCATTCCGACTCACCAAATCACCAATTCTCCAGTTCACCAGCTTCCTCTGTCTTGTCCCGGTCCCGCCCTTCGCTCTTTCCTGTCGTCCTCGCGGGCTTCACGGCGTTCCTCGATCTCTACGCCACGCAGCCGCTCCTCCCGATGTTGATGCGCGTCTTCGACGCGTCGCACTTTGCGGTCAGTCTCACGGTCACAGCTCCGACAATGGCGGTCGCGATCGCGGCGCCGATCGTCGGTCGTCTCTCTGACATCGCCGGTTTGAAGCGCTTGATCGTGGCGTCAGCGTTCCTGCTGGCGGTGGCGACGGCCGGTGCGTCCACTGCCTCAGGCCTCTGGTCATTTACCGCGTGGCGGTTCATGCAGGGGCTGGCGACTCCCGGCGTCTTCGCCGTTGCGATTGCTTACATTCACGCCG
>JBEBGB010000277.1:0-6544 GCA_040081675.1 Vicinamibacterales bacterium | reverse complement strand
GAGTTCGCCGTTCCTCACCATCCGGTTCACATCGGAGTCCCACTGGCGGACAGCGTTCGCCGTCCTGGGGGCGACCACCGTCGATGCGGCCTGTGCGAGAAGCGGCGGCTGGTGGCTGCCGGTGTGCCAGGCAAGGAGCGTGACAGCAAGGGCGGTGACTGGGATGACGCGTCGCATCGAGCCTCCAAGGGGAGTCGGGGGATGAGAACGACTGTACGACGGAAACGGTGTCGCCGCGAAGAACGAACACGTAAGGACTCCGGCGAAGCGCCGCCCCAAACCGTCGTGATCCGCTCGGGACCGGTAAAATGATCGCACGCTGTGACGCCAAACGTTCCCGACCTCACTCTCTCCGCACGCGAGTTGTTTGGCATCGACACCGATCTGCAGGTGCCTGCCTTCTCGGTGACCGACGAACATGTCCCACCGCTCGACTCTGGCTATGTGTTCGAGCACGACACGACACTCGCGCTCCTCGCCGGCTTTCTCCACAACCGTCGTGTGCTGGTGCAGGGACGGCATGGAACGGGGAAGTCGAGCCACGTCGAACAAGTGGCGGCCAGGCTCAATTGGCCCTGTGTCCGAGTCAACCTCGATGGACACGTCACGCGAATGGACCTTGTCGGGAAAGACGCGATCGTCCTCAGAGACGGCAAGCAGGTGACCGAGTTCCAGCCTGGGATACTCACCTGGGCGCTTCAGCGTCCCTGCGCGCTGGTGTTCGACGAATACGACGCCGGACGGGCGGACGTCATGTTTGTCATCCAGCGCGTGCTCGAAGTGGAAGGGCGGTTGACGCTGCTCGATCAGAGCCGGGTCATCGAGCCGCACCCGGCGTTCCGGCTGTTCGCGACAGCCAACACCGTGGGCCTGGGCGACGCCACGGGCTTGTATCACGGGACGCAGCCGCTCAACCAGGGTCAGATGGACCGCTGGAACATCGTCGTCACGCTCAACTACCTGACGCACGACCAGGAAGTGCAAGTGGTGCTGGCGCGGTGTCCCGAATATCGCACCGAAGCAGGCCGGCTCACGCTGAGCGCGATGGTGGCGCTGGCCAATCTAACGCGTCGAGGGTTTGCAGACGGCGACCTCTCGACCGTGATGTCGCCCCGCACGGTGGTGACGTGGGCCGAAAACGCAACGCTCTTCCATGACCTCGCGCTCGCGTTTCGATTGACGTTCCTCAACCGTTGCGACGAAGACGAACGGGCACTCATTGCCGAGTACTACCAGCGGTGCATGGGACAGGACCTGCCCTTCGAGACAGCGCCCAAGGGACCGCCGGTCCGCTCAACGTGAACGCGCGCACACGGGAAGCCATCGCCGCCTGCACGCGCACGCTGGCCGGCGTGCCGGACGCCGACGCGGCACTCATGCTGTCGGATGCCGTCACCGTGCTGCCTCTTCGCGCGTGTGCCGATCGTGCGGCCCTGCGTCAGCGATTTCGTACCGAGTCGATCGATGCGGCACACCGCCCCGTCGATGCCACGATCGCCTCGCTCTACGACGCGCTCTCTGACGCGCGACTCGATGCGATTGGCGTCCACTGGCTCGCCGGCGTTGCTGCGAACCTTCTCGCGTATCCCGGCCTGGATGACGACGGACTGAGGTGGCTGGCATTCGAGTACTTCAGCGGAGTGTCTGCGCCGCGCGAGAAGACCGACGCCGCGACTCGGGCTCGGCGGACCTTGTCTTCCGCGCTGCTCGAAGAACTTGCCGCAATCGGGACGTTCACGAGCGATGAAGCGAGGTTTGCTGAAGGCGCCGCCGTCTGGTGCGCGAAGGCTGCCGGCCAGGCGCCCGTGCCGGTTGCCGCGGCTGCGGCCAGCGGCTTCAACATCCCAGTGCGTCCTGCCGGTGTCGACATCCGTCGTGGCCGATATGCGTTGCCAGGACAGAAACGCACCGATCCAGATCCACCCGACGCGGCGTCGGAAGGGGAGCATACGCAAGGAGCGAAGCAGGCCGACGTTGATCCCGTTGTGGCGCTGATCGGATACCGCGCGTACACCACAACGTTCGACCGGGTCGTGAACGCTGCCGCACTTGCAAGCGGAGAGGAACTGGCGGCGCTCCGGCTGAAGCTCGACACCGATTTCAGCACCGTGCGCTCGATGGTTGCGCGCCTCGCTAAACGGCTGATGCGCGTACTCATGGCGAAACAGACGCGCGAATGGCGCTTTGACCTGGACGATGGACTGCTCGACTCGTCGCGATTGTCAGCGTTCATCGCGAGTGGCGGCGCGACGCGACCGTTCAAGCTCGAGTTCGAGTCGCCGTTCCCGAGCACAGTCGTGACGTTGCTCATCGACCATTCCGGGTCGATGAAGGGCCGGCCGATGCAGATTGCGGCGCTCACGGTCGAGATTTTCGCGCGGGTGCTGGAGCGCTGCGGCGTGGCGTGCGAGGTGCTTGGCTTCACGACGCTCGAGTGGGACGGCGGAGCGCCAGCCCGCAAGTGGGCCGACGATGGCTATCCGCCAGAACCCGGCCGATTGAACGCGTTGGAACACATCGTGATCAAGGCGGCGGACGTCCCCTGGCGGCGCGCAAGGCGGGGGCTTGGTCTGTCGCTGCGCGATGAAACGCTCAAGGAGAACATCGACGGAGAAGCGCTCGCGTGGGCCCACAGACGGCTGCTCGTCCGGCCCGAGCGGCGGCGCATTCTCGTTGTGATATCGGACGGCACGCCGATGGATGAAGCCACCTTCGCAGCCAATGGCTTCGAGTATCTCGACGGTCATCTTGCGGCGGTGGTCGAACACATCGAGACACGGTCGCCTGTGACGCTCGCCGCTATCGGCATTGGATGCGACGTGTCGCAGTTCTATCGGAACGCGACGCGCATTTCCCGCATAGACGATCTGGGTCCGGCGCTGACGATAAAATTGATGACGTTGCTGAGCGAGTGAGACGACTGTTGGTTGACGTCAGCCCGAAGAAACCAGCCTGATTGGCCAGCCGTTCCGGGGGACCGTGGGCGATGGCGATGTGGGTAGTTGACTGCCCAGAAGTGGAACGGCGGCCGAGGGCCCGGCGCAGGAAGCGTCGCCTGTCGAAGCCACACTGGCTCCCGTCACCTGAAGTGTTCATGGGCTGAGGTATTGGACGGCCTTCGCAGCTCCCTGATGAGGCCGAAATTTTCGAGCAATTCCGCGCATCGCGCTCGGGATCGACAGTTGCAAGGCGGGTTCACGTGGAATCCATACACGCCCGACTGCAAATGTTGCGTCGCGAATGGGAAACAATCCGCCGCGACCATCCGCGGCTCCTCAGAGGCTTGGCCATCGGCGTCGCGGCATCTTTTCTGGCTGCCTTCATCGGCAGCGCTTGGTTCCTGGTCTCTGCGCGGCGCGACCTGCCCAACGCCGAGGCGCTTCGTCGTATCGGCCTGATGGACCAGGCGACGGCGGTCTTCGATCGTGACGACAAATTGGCGTTCGTCATCTTCAAGGAGCAGCGCATCGACGTGCCTCTGACGCAGGTGTCGCCGAATCTGAAGAAGGCGATCCTGGCCATCGAAGATCAGCGCTTCTACGATCACGGCGGGTTCGACATCATCCGGATCGGTTCGGCGGTGCTGACGAACCTCCGTCGTGGGCGCCGTGTCCAGGGGGGCAGCACCATCACCCAGCAGCTGGCTCGTCAGAGTTTTCTGACGCCGGACAAGACGTACCGCCGCAAGCTGCAGGAGTTGATCCTCGCGTCACGAATCGAGCATCTCTACTCGAAGGACCAGATCCTCGAGATGTACCTGAACAAGGTGTACTTCGGTGACGGGCTCTACGGTGTGGAGGCGGCGTCGCGAGGCTACTTCGGCTCGCACGCGTCAGACCTGTCGGTTGCCCAGGCGGCGTTGCTGGCGGGCCTCGTCAAGTCGCCCTCGTCGTATGCGCCCACCGTCAGCATGGAGCGCGCGGTGCTGCGTCGTAACGTGGTGCTGCAGGCGATGGCGGAAGACGGTGCAATCGATCCGGGGACGCTGCAGACGGCGCGAGCGACGAAGCCGGATCTGAAAGACACCCTCCGGTCGGACGAACCGCACGGGCAGTATTTCAAGGAACAGGTGCGGCAAGAACTGGTGGAGCGATTTGGATGGCAGCGCGCCTACCAGGGCGGACTTCGCGTCTATTCCACGATCGACATGCCGATGCAAATCGCGTCGGACGCCGCCGTTGCCGACGGACTGAAGAGTCTGGACGCGCGACGGTCCGCGGCCGCCAAACGCAAGAAGGAAGCACCGGCGGCCGATGAGCCGACGCTCCAGGCGGCGCTCATCGCGCTCGAGCCCGACTCCGGTTACGTGCGCGCGATGACCGGTGGTCGCAATTTCGACGACAGCCACTTCAACCGCGCCGTGCAGGCGAAGCGGCAGCCAGGTTCGGCGTTCAAGCCGTTCGTGTACGCGGCTGCCCTGGAAGCCGGGTACGCACCTTCGACGATCATTCAGAACCTGAATGCGCCTATCCCGACGCTGCAGGGCGCGTGGACGCCCGAAGACGGCCACTCGACGGCAGACTCCATGAGTTTGCGCGAGGCCCTCCGCACGTCGAGCAACCGCGCCGCGGTACGCCTGCTTCAGGACGTTGGCATTCCAGAGACAGTGGCGTACGCGAAGGCGATGGGCGTCGGCGACGTGCCGAGCGTGCCATCGCTGGCGCTCGGCTCAGGCGAGGTGACACTGCAAGGGCTGACAGCTGCCTACGCCGCGTTCGCCAACCACGGCGTCGTGCCCAAGCCTGTGTTGATTCGCCGTGTCGAAGATCGAGACGGTACGGTGCTGTTCACTGCGGAGGAAGGCGACGGCACTCGCGCCATCAGCGATGTCACAGCCTTTCTGATGTCGAACATGATGGAGGACGTCATCAACGCCGGGACAGCGGCCCGGGCCCGTACCCTCGGGTTCACGTTGCCGGCGGCTGGAAAAACCGGCACCTCGAACGATTACAACGACGCCTGGTTCGTGGGCTTCACGCCCTCTCTCGTTGCCGGCGTGTGGGTGGGCTTCGACCAGCCACGCACGATTCTGTCCGGCGGCTACGCCGCTGAAGTGGCGGTGCCGCTTTGGACGTCGTTCATGAAGACCGCGACGAAGGGGGACAAGGCAAGGTGGCTCTCCGCTCCGAGCGGGATCGTCAGTGCGAACGTGTGCAGCATGTCAGGCAAGCTGGCGACGGAGGGGTGCGAGCACGCAGACGTCATCGACGACACGGGTCACCTGATCCAGCGCTCGATGGTCTACACCGAGTACTTCGCGCAAGGCACGCGCCCGACGACATCTTGCGATATCCACGCCTCGCGCGGGATCTTCGCGTCGATCGCGAGGGTTTTCACCGGAGGCGGCGAGAAGGAACGGGAAGCGGTCCTGCCGGTTGAGGAGACACCGTCATCTCCGGTCACCTCCGCGACTGCAGACAGCCCGATAGTCGCCGACGCGTCTCACGCGCCGGCGGAGCCCGCGAAGAAGAAGCGCGGATTCTGGTCTCGCGTGTTCGGTGTCGGACACGACGACACGGACGACCGGAGCGCGGAGAAGCGCAAAGACCGCTGAACGCGCGCGTTCGATCGCTGGTCATGGCGGAAACCCCGCGTCCTGCCCTTCGTTGCACCACGTCGTTGGCTGTCTTGCCACACCGCCAACCTGGTTGAACATCACCAGCGCACCATCCGCACGCGACCAGCGAAACCAGCCAGCGCCTCGAGCGAAATAGAAACGTTCCACAGCCGATGGCGACGCGCCGAACGATGGGTCGTACTCGAGCACCAGCGTCTCGCGCAGACCAAGGTCGCCGCCGCCTGTGTCCATTTTCGACTCGATCCACGCTCGCAGGCGATAGGGTGCGAGTTGTTCGGGCAACGGCTGGCATGCGGCGTCAACCCACCGCACGCGGTTCTCCGGCAGATCGAGCGACCATCCCGTGACAGGCAGGTAACGCGGCAGCCAGCGTCCATCTGAAAACGTGTAGTGCCACCAGCGCTTGCCGTCGATCGCATGGTCGACGACGTGGTAGACCCAGTCGTTGTCCCAGCGCCAGGTTTCGAACGACCAGCCAAGCGTGTACTTCGTCCACGTGACCTGGCGATTCGCCGCATCGACAATTTGGTTCTGATTCTGGTTTCCGTGACGTGGCCACAGCGTGGCGTCGCCGACGACGAAGTCGAGCACGTCGACGGTTGCGGCCGCTGCAGGCGCGGGCGAAGGACCCAGTGTCTGCGAGCACGCAGCCATCGCCAGCGTCGTCAGCAGCAGAAGTCTTTTCACGCTACGCGGAATCGTAGCGCGAGGCGCACCAAGGATGCCTGCCGGCCGCCATCACCGACTGAGGTCGAGCAGCGGCGCCAGTGCCGCCTGCATCGCAGCTTGACCAAAGGCCCCGTCCACTTTGCGGCGTCGGCTTAGTTCCCCGAGAGCCTTCCGACCACCAGGGCGCTCGAGAACTGGAAGTGCCTGGCCGAGCGCGAGCATCATTTCAGGCGTGAGCCGGTCCAGTGTTGGGCGAATCTCCTTGTCGAGATCGACGACCTTCTCGAAGGGCGGCTG
>JBEBGB010000276.1:0-6550 GCA_040081675.1 Vicinamibacterales bacterium | reverse complement strand
CGCGGCGAGATGACCGAGATGCGTGACGAACTCCGCGGCGAGATGACCGAGATGCGTGGCGAACTCCGCGGCGAGATGACCGAGATGCGTGAGGAACTCCGCGACGAGATGGCCGCTATGCATACCGAGCTGGCTGGGGCCATTCTCTTGTGCGAGCGGCGCGTCGTCACGGAGATGCGCGTGTTGCACGAAGCGGTTCTGGAGCGCATCGTGCTCATCGGCGAAGGTCGTCCGAACGCAGGGCGGCGACAGAAGCCCCCCGTACCACCCGCAGGACGGAAGCGCCGATAACGCTCGCGTGCGTGGCGACTGAGATCCGGTTTCCGTTGCCTTCGGCCGATGTGTCCTCTCCCCTTCCGCACCTACGCCGGAAAAGCCGCTCCTGGACCGGCAGACGATCTGGAGGAACTGCACGATAATCCACAGCACTCGCTGCGGCATTCATCGCCCCGCAAAGCGACGGCTCACGTGCGCTCACCAATGTCCGACCCGAAGAGCAGCAGCAGTACGACTTCCGGGACCCACGCGCACCGGGTGATGTTCGTCGACCTGACGCGCGCGCTGGCGGTGGTCCTCATGATCAGCGGCCACACCGTTTCCGGCCTGCTCGATCCCGCCTACACGTCGGCCCCGTGGTTTCCGGCGTGGCAATTTCAGCGCGGTCTCACCTCGAGCCTCTTCTTGCTGCTCTCGGGCTTTGCCTTCGGCGTGGCCACCTCGAGGCGTTGGGCGAGTCATGTTCGTCTGTCACCATCTGTGTTCCGCAGGCTCCGGCGCTTCGCCTTCTTCGTTGCCCTCGGCTACACCGTGCACATGCCCGTTCGTTCCGTGCGGCTCCTCAGCACGCTGGACAATGCCGCGTGGCGATCGTTTGTGGCCGTCGATGTGCTGCAACTGATCGGAGTCACCTTCATCGCGGTACAGGTGCTCGTGTTCGTGTGCCGGACCCAACGGGCGTTCACTGCGATCTCCTTGGTGCTGGCGGCAGTGATTCTCGCAATCACACCGGCAGCATGGGATCACGAGTGGAACACACTGCTGCCCTCTGCGGCGCTGGCCTATCTCACTCCCACCGGTGGTTCTCCGTTCCCTCTGCTGCCGTTTGCGTCTTCCGTGCTGATCGGCGTCGGCCTCGGGCAGTTGTATGCGCACTGGGGCTCGGCCCACCTTCGCTCGTTCGCCAACGTGGTGCTGCTTGGCGGTGCGGTCCTGTTCACCGTGCCGGGCCTGCTCTCTCGATACTTTTCCTACTCGGGCGCCAGTCCGTCCGGCGCGGTCCCGCTCGAGTACCTCCTTCGCACTGGCGTGTCCTTCGCGGTGCTCGCGGTCATTGCCCATGCGAGCATTCACATCCGCCGGCTTCCTGGCCTCGTCGGCGCCGTCGCCCAGGAGTCGCTCATCGTCTACTACGTCCACTTGTGTGTGGTGTACGGCTCGATCTGGACCGTGGGACTGCGGCAGCTAATCGATCGGCCGCTGACGCTCGGCCAGGCCGTGCCGACGGGGCTCGCGTTGACGGCCGTCATGGCGGTGCTGGCGTGGCTGTGGCATCGGCTGAAACGCAACCGGCCAAAACTGGTGTCCTGGATCAAAGTGGCGACGGCTGCGTGGGCGGCGTTCTGGCTCTATTGACAGCGGCTCTCCTATTTCGCCTCCCCGCCCACACCTCTACGCTGCAGTCCTCCTGAGGCCCGGCAGAATTCGTCCAGCTGCCACCACAGGGCGAGGCGAAGGATGCCGCGCACCTCATGTTCTCGAGCTACTGGTTTTGCAGACCGAGGCTAAGTCCCGCCCGATGCCAATGACGGCCGACCTCTGTTAGAGGTATTCACGCGCGCGAACGACGAGGCACTCGCGCTGAGCGATGCACGGTGGGAACATCGGCGGCCTCCTCGACGACGCTGCCATCGTCGACGGACCTCGGTCAATTCAAATCAATGGCGCTCGGTCGATTGCGTCTACCCGCCGACGATGCTAGCGTCGTCTCGCAATCGCGGCATGCCCTTCGCAGCAGGGGCTCCCTGCCAGTCGCCGAATGAACGGCGTCGGCCATCAGGGGAGCGACGAGCGCATGCAGAAGAACCTCAGTGTTCGCGTGGATTTGCTGGAATCAACCATGGCCGACCTCAATGAACTTCCGGCGCAGTTCAAGGAGCTCTCGTCGCAATTCTTGGAACTCCGGAGCGACGTGCGCGACGAGGTTTCTGCGTTGCGTCGCGAAGTGGTGGGGATGCAGGGAGAACTTCGCGGCGAGATGACCGCCATGCGTGATGAACTCCGGGGCGAGATGACCGAGATGCGTGACGAACTCCGCGACGAGATGGCCGCCATGCATACCGATCTGGCTGGGGCCATTCTCTCGTGCGAGCGGCGCGTCGTCACGGAGATGCGCGTGTTGCACGAAGCGGTTCTGGAGCGTATCGCGCTCATCGGCGAAGGTCGTCCGAACGCAGGGCGGCGACAGAAGCCCCCCGTGCCACCCGCAGGACGGAAGCGCCGATAGCGCTCGCGTGCGCCGACTCGCCCCGCCGACGATAATCAGCGCCGCTCAACTGGACGCCAACGCCGTGAACAAGGGGCTGACCTCGAACATCGTGCCCTTCACATGTGGCGAGTGCGGCGCCTCGTTCGATCCACCAGACGGCGGACTCTGCTGCGTGTGTGGGCGTCTGCTCTGCAAGGCTCATTTCGAGATCTGCGCGGGCAACGTGTTGTGCCGGCGGTGCTCGACACGCGAGAGCGGCAGCGTCCTCGGTCTCAGCAGCCGAACAGGGCAAAGCGATCCGGATCAGTCCGGCAACTCCTGTTGCTCTCGGCGGACCGAACGCCCAGTTCGAGCGGACAGCCCATCGTCGTCGTCCTGAACTGGCTCTCCGGATTGAAGCGATAGGACTTCCACGCGGGAATGGCGGGGCCTTGCGTCGCTCACTGCGCAGGCGGCGATCTCGTTCGACGGGACGCAGCTGGCGTTCGTTGCCACGCGAAGGGGCGAGGCACCGCGAATCTGGGTTCGACCGCTAAGCCAGCTCCAGGCTCAGGCGGTGCCGGGCACCGAGGGCGCGTCATTTCCTTTCTGGTCTCCCGATGGTCGCTTCGTCGCGTTCTTTGCGGCGGGCAAGTTGAAGAAAGTCGACATAGCCCGCGGACGACCACAAGTGCTCTGTGACGTTCCGGCCGGCCGCGGTGGTGCGTGGAGCCCGGCCGGCATCATCGTATTCGGACAATCCATCAGCCCGCTCTCACAAGTGCCGGCGGATGGCGGCGCGGTGACGCCTGCCACGTCGTTTGACATGAAACAGGATCCGGCATGGCACTACTGGCCGCCGTTCCTCCCGGATGGCCGCCACTTCATTTACCTGCAACGAAGCTTGAAGCCCGAATACCAGGGAATCTATGTCACGTCGCTGGACTCGCCTCGAACCACGACACGGCTGATCGGCACGGACGTTCGTGCCCTGTTTGCGTCCGGGCAACTCTTGTTCATGCGGGATGGACTGCTGTTCGCTCAGGCACTCAACGAGCGGACGTTCGACCTGACGGGCGAGGCGGTCAGGATTGCCGACAACGTCGGATACTACGCCGCTGCGTTCGGCTATGCCGCCGTCGATGCATCGTCTCGAGATGCCATCGTCATGGGTCCCCCGCTCTCCACATCCCGCCAGCTTCAATCGCTGGATAGAAAGGGAACACCGATGAGACCTGCCTTCGAGGGCGCGATTGCCTCGCCGCGGCTCTCGGCTGACGGGGGGAAGCTGCTGATGTCCATCAGGGATTCGGGGACTGCGAACTCTGACATCTGGCTCTTCGACGTCGCACGCGGCCTCCCGTCGCGAGTCACGTTCGACCCGTCCACCGACTTCTATCCCGCATGGATGCCTGATGGTGTGCGCGTGGCCTTTGCGACGACGCGGGTACCGACCAGTCAGGGAGCGAACGTCATCTTCCAGAAAAGCATCAACGGAGCTGGGCTCGAGGAGCCGCTTGACGCGTCCTCGCCAGTGCGCGGCTTCCCTGATGACGTGTCGTCGGATGGCCACGTCATGCTGGTTCGCAATCTGACGTCGCGCGGGTACGACATTTACACTCTCGACCTCCAACCCACAGCCAAACCGTTGGAGTTCCTATCGACTCCGTTCAACGAGGTCCAGGCACGGTTCTCGCCCGATCGTCGGTGGGTCGCCTACGCGTCCGATGAGTCCGGACGCTTCGAAGTCTATGTACGAGCCTTCCCGTCTGGCACGGAGCGAATTCCGGTCTCCGTCAAAGGCGGGATGCAGCCGGAGTGGCGGCGCGATGGACGAGAGCTCTTCTTCCTCGCGCCGGGTGGCGAGATGATGGCCGTGCCGATAACGCTCGAAGGCTCGGCGCTGAAGTTCGGCACACAGCAGGCGCTGTTCAGAGTGGATGTCGCCGAGCCAGTCCCACCGTTTCCGAATGACTACGCCGTCAGTGCAGATGGCCAGCGATTCTTTGTCACGACCCTGGTGGAACCGGCGACAAGTCCAACGTTGACGCTCGAACTCAACTGGACCGCCGCGCTCCGCAACACGCGATGAGTCACCGATGGCGTTGAGGCGAGTTTGCTGAGGACACGCTGTGGGAAACGGGACCGAACTTCGACATCGGCGAGGTCCGGCGAGCCAGCCCTGCGCCCGACAGAATTGTCCGCCTCAGCGCGCATCTCTCGTTGTGCCTTGAACCTGTCCATCACAGACCGTGAGTCTCTATAATCCGGGGATGCGCTATCGCCTCCTCCTTTCTTTCTCGCTGCCCCTGTCCGTCGCCGTGCTGAGCGCCCAGGCACCTTCGAACGACGCGAATCTTGTCGCGCGCGCACGTGCCATTCACGACCGCGTCATCACGCTGGACACGCACAACGACATCGAGCCCGAGAACTTCACCGCAGCGAAGAACTACACACAGAGGCTCGACACCCAGGTCAATCTGCCGAAGATGGTCGAAGGCGGCCTCGACGCTTCCTTCTTCATCGTGTATGTCGGGCAGCCGACGCTCAAAGAGGAGCCGGACTCGCTCTCACCCGCCGGTTACGACCGCGCTTACAAGCAGGCCATCGAGAAGTTCGACGCGGTCCATCGCCTGACCGAGCAGATCGCCCCCGACAAGATCAGCCTGGCACTCACTGCAGACGATGTGCGGAGGATTGCCGCGTCGGGTCGGAAGGTCGCACTCATCGGCGTCGAGAACGGATGGGCAATTGGCGAGGACCTGCGTCGCGTCAAGGAGTTCTACGATCGCGGCGGGCGCTACATGTCGCTGGCGCACAACGGTAACAACCAGCTGTCTGACTCGAATACCGGCGAACGCGAGGGTTACAGCTGGAAGAACGGTATCTCGCCCATGGGCGAGCGGGTCATTGCCGAGATGAACCGCCTGGGCATGATGGTCGACGTATCGCACTCGTCGAAAGGGTCGATGATGAGGGCCGCCGAACTGTCGAAGGCTCCCATCATCGCGTCGCATTCCGCTGCTCGCGCGCTGTGCAACGTTCCACGCAACATGGACGACGACATGCTGAAGGCACTGGCGAAGACCGACGGTGTCGTGCAGATCGTCGGCTATCCCAGCTACGTCAAGACCCCGAAGCCCGATTCACCCGAACGCGCAGCAGCCGTGACGGCTCTGCGCAGCGAGTTCGGTTTACCGGCGCCAGCGCCGCCCATCGCCTCTGGCGCCCCAGGCAGCACGCGCGCGTTCCAGGCGGCTCTCGGGGCACTCCCTGCAGCGCGTAGAGCGGATTACGCCAAAAAGATCGCGGACATCAACACCCGCATGCCTGCCGATCCGCCGGGAGCCGTGAAGGACCTGGTCGACCACATCGACTACGTGGTGAAGCTCATTGGCATTGATCACGTCGGCATCTCGTCCGACTTCGACGGCGGCGGCGGGCTGTCGGATTGGAGGGATGCGGCAGACACCTTCAACGTAACGCTCGAACTGGTGCGACGCGGGTACACCGAAGAACAGATCTCCAAGATCTGGAGCGGCAACCTTCTTCGCGCGATGAACCGCGTGGAGGCGGTTGCAAAGGAGCTTCAGGCAGCGCGCTGACAGTATCGGTCGGGACGGTCGGGACGGTCGGACAAAGGCTCTACCACGGAGATCACGGAAACCAACACGGAGGGCACGGTTCTCATTGAAGAGGTTGGACAGTCAAGGGCTTTCGGCGCCAGGCTTTCGGCGTTTGGCTCTGCCTCCGGCCACACTCAGCTTCGCGCCACCCGCCATCACGCTGCGGCGGCCGGGCCGCGTTCCGCGCGGCTCGTAGACCATGTAGACATCCGAGCGGCTGTAGTGCGACGCCATCTTCGGTCGCGGCGCGTGCTTGAATCCATGTGCCTCGTAGAGCGTCAGCGCAGGCTTCAGCTTGCTATTCGACTCGAGGAACAACTGCTTGGCGCCCATGGTCTTGAACCTGGCGATCGCGGCCAGAAGCAACCGGCGCCCGATGCCGAGTCCTTGACAGCGCTCGGTCACTGCCATCTTCGACAACTCCACCTTCGATCGTCCGGCCTTGATCAGCGCGCTCGTG
>JBEBGB010000275.1:0-6554 GCA_040081675.1 Vicinamibacterales bacterium | reverse complement strand
GGCGCGGTCGCGCTGATGGCGCTGCCCTCGGTCAGCAGGTCGAGCGGGACCCATTCGAGCGGACGACTGCCCTCTCCGAGTTTGCGGTACATCGCGCGGAACGCACCGACGTTCAGTGATGCTCGACCAATGACGATGTCGTACACGTGCAGGTCTGGATCGTGTCCGCCGGACGTTCCCTCGTTGACGATGGCGACCGGGTGGAAGCGTTCGATGGCCAGCGCTGTGGCGGCCGCGGCGTTGGACATGCCCTTGTTGGTCTTCGAGACCACCACCGGATAACCATCGATCGTTCCGTGCCAGAAGCTCCAGGTTCCGACTTGTTCGAGACGAGGTTGCTCGAGAAGGCCGACGAGCACCTCTGTCTCCGACGTCATCGCTCCCTGCACGAGAATGGGTGGACGCGGGACACTCTCTTGGGCGTCGAGCGGCTTGCCGCCGGTCATGAGACACAACAGGCACACGAACGCTGTCAGTCTGTTCATCGTGTGAATCTCCGTAACGTCGCTCACCGTTTGGCAGCGCGCAGTTCGACGACCATTATGGACGCTCGGACGCGTGCGTTTCCGGTGCCGCGAAGCAGGAGTCTACCGTGCGCCTGTGTCGGCCCAGTGTGGCCCAAGTGTCAAGCTTCTGACGCACCGCTGGAAGCCGCCGGGGTGCGAAGCCAGGCTGCGATCCACCGGACCCGCCTGGAACCGGCCCCGCCGGCCTTGCCCGTCTGACCCGCCCAACCTTCCAGACCTTCCAGACCGTCCCGGCCTTCCCGGCCTTCCCGGCCGCGACTCCACCGACCCGGGACTATCTTTCACGGAGCAGCACAAAATGTCGCTGTTCCACCCCTAATGGCATTCCGTGACGATCCGATAAACGGAATGCAGAACGTTGCAATCTACCGTGGCTCCATATCCATATTCGGATCACCTCCGCACGAAGCTCATCGCCGCTGCGTTCGAGGACAACGTCAGCACGATCCAGGATCGGCTGCCGCCTCGATTACTCCGGCGGTTCAGGCTTCTGCCCCGCGGATGGCAGTTGCTGGCGTTGGCCAGCCTGGTCATCGCGACGGTCGGGGCACTCCGGTCGGCAACGGCGGACACGGTGGTGGTAAGAGCGCCGCGCTCCGGGTTCACAGCCGGTGATTTGGCGACCGCGCCGATGCTGCCGCTGGCACCGGCCGGACCGACAGAAGTGTTGGACGGGGTGCTTCGCGCAGATGTGCTCGCGCTCGGCGTGCGTCGCGTCATCATCGATGCAGGCCACGGGGGCAGCAATCCGGGCACGCGAAGTGCTGCCGGCACGTTCGAGAAAGAGATCACGCTCGACATTGCCGAGCGTCTGCGGTGGCTGGTGTTGCAGAGCGGCCTCGAAGCCGTCATGACGCGCACGGCTGACAGCACGCTAACGCTCCAGCAGCGCGCGGAACTGGCGAACGGCCAGCGAGGTGACATCTTCGTGTCGATTCACCTCAACTCATTCCAGCCGTCGACCACCCGTGGCATCGAGACCTATTACCTGGGCCTCAGCGACGGCGCGGAACCGGACGCGCTGGCAGCGGCCGAGAACCAGCACTCTGGCTATTCGCTGACCGACATGCGGCATCTGCTCGACAGGATTTACGCGGACGCCCGCAGAGACGAGTCGCGGCGTCTCGCGGAGGCGGTGCAACGGTCGCTCGTGCACACGCTCCAGAAGATCGAACCGGCGCTGACGAACCGCGGCGTGAAGACGGCGCCGTTCGTCGTGCTGGTGGCCACCGAGATGCCGGCGGTGCTCGCTGAAGTCTCGTGTCTCTCGAATGCGAGCGAAGCCGCGCAGTTGAACACACCGGAGTATCGACAGACGATCGCCGAGGCGCTGGAGGCGGGTATCCAGACTTTTGTCAATCAAGCACACCTGAACGAATCAGAAAGGACACAGACCAGTGGCAGTTGAAAAACAGTCGACCAATGGAATGCTGAGCGTCGGAATCGACTTGGGCACGTCGCGCAGCGCCATCTCCTCCTCGAACGGCGATCAGTTTGTCGTCGACAGCTTCGTCGGCTGGCCAGTCGACCTCGTGGCCCGGAAGGTATTGCAGCGCGACATGCTGATCGGCCGCGACGCGCTCGACCATCGGACCATGCTGAACCTCCATCGGCCACTCGAGCGCGGCTTGCTGAAAGAAGGCTCCGAGAAAGACGTGGAGGCCGCGCGCGAACTGCTGCGCCACCTGCTGTCACTCGTAGCGACGAAGAATTCGAAGAGCCAGCCGGTCCGCGCGGTAGTCGGTGTCCCCGCGGCAGCCATGCGCACGAACAAGCAGTACCTTCGCAAGGCGCTCAAAGGTGTGGTGGACAGCCTGATGATCGTGTCCGAGCCGTTCGCGGTCGCCTATGGGCTCAACGCACTGCTGCACACGATGATCATCGACATTGGTGCGGGCACGACCGACTTCTGCGTCATGAAGGGACGTTATCCGACCGACGACGACCAGCGGTCGTTGACGACGGCGGGCGATTCGATTGACGCGCAGTTGCAGAAGCTCGTGCAGGCCCGGTATCCGGACGCACACTTCACCATCTTCATGGTTCGTGAGTGGAAGGAGCAGCACAGCTTCGTCGGCGACGTGACCGAGCCGGTTCTCGTCACGGTGCCCGTCAACGGCGTGCCGACCTCAATTGACATCACGGCGGAGATGAAGGCGGCCTGCGAATCGATCGTCCCACCGATTGTGGAAACGATGCTCGACCTGCTGCAACGCGTCGAGCCTGAATTCCAGGAGCGCGTGCGCAAGCACATCATCCTCGCTGGAGGTGGTGGCCTCATTCGCAACCTCAACGTGATGCTCGAGAAGGCGCTCGAACGCGTCGGCGGCGGCAAGATTGCGGTCACGGAGGCTCCGGTCTTCACTGGCTCCGACGGTGGCCTGGCCCTGGCGAAGGACGCGCAGGACAGCGACTGGGATCGCCTGGTCAACTAGCGCGCAACCATCGGGCGCCAGGCTCCTGGCTCGCCTTAAGGCTATGGGCTACGGGCGCTGGGCTATAGGCCTCGAGCCAAAGCCACCACTGAGGGCTCGCGGGGATTTCCCGGCGAGCCCTTTTTCTTTTCAGCACCAACGGATTCGCCGTCCCGACCGTCCCGACTGTCTGACCTGCCCAACTCGCGCCGTGGGGCAAGTTGTGGCGTGTGACGCGCCTCCCTTTCGAGCCGCCCTATAATCCACTCATCCGCTTCGAGTCGTCTTCTTTCGCGAGATGGAGTTCCAATGAAACGCATTACGGCACGCCTGGTGCCGGCGCTTGCGCTTCTGGCTGTAGGCGTGGCGATCTTCGTACCGCGCATTCAGGGCCAGAACACAGGACAGCCGAGCACGAAGAACGGCGAGTGGCCGATGTACACCGCCGATCTACGCGGCAGCAAGTACTCGCCCCTCGACCAGATCAACGCCAGCAACTTCAGCAAGCTCGAAGTCGCCTGGCGCTTCAAGACCGATAACCTGGGTCCGCGCCCCGAGAACAAGCTCGAAGGCACACCGCTCATGGTCAAAGGCACGGTCTACGCCACGGCCGGCACGCGTCGCACGGTTGTCGCGCTCGACGGCAGGACCGGCGAGATGAAATGGATGTACGGGATGGACGAAGGCGCGCGCGCCACGCGTTGGGCGCCCCGTCAACTCTCGGGTCGCGGACTCTCGTATTGGACCGATGGACGCGGCGACGAGCGCATCCTCTATGTCACCACGGGCTATCGCCTGGTCGAACTGAATGCCAAAACCGGCGCCCCGATCATGGCCTTCGGCACGGGCGGCGTCGTCGACCTGAAGGTTGGCGTCGTCATCGGCAAGGACAAGCAGCTCGATCTCGAGAAGGGTGAAATCGGCCTGCACTCGACCCCGACCGTCGTGAACGACACCGTCATCGTCGGCTCGTCGATGTTCGAGGGGCTCGGCTATCGCTACTCCACGAACGCCAAGGGCCTCGTGCGCGCGTTCGATATCAAGACCGGCAAGCAACTCTGGCGCTTCAACACCATTCCCGGCCCAGGCGAGTTCGGCAACGACACCTGGGAAAATGGATCGTGGGAGTGGACCGGCAACGTCGGCGTGTGGACGCAGATCTCGGTCGACCCCGAAGCCGGCCTTGCGTACTTGCCCGTCGAAACGCCGACCATCGACGAATACGGCGGCAACCGTCCGGGCAACAATCTCTTCGCCGAGAGCATCGTCGCCGTGGATCTGAAGACGGGTGTCCGCAAGTGGCACTTCCAGCAAATCCATCATGGTCTCTGGGATCACGACAACTCGTCGGCGTCGCTGCTGATCGATGCCACGATTGACGGACGCGCACGAAAACTGATTGCGCAGCCCTCGAAACAAGGCTGGCTCTATGTGTTCGACCGCATCACCGGTCAGCCGATCTGGCCGATCCCGGAAGTGGCCGTGCCGCAGACCAACATGCCGACCGAGAAGACCGCTGCCACGCAGCCCATTCCGACCAACCCGCCACCCTTCTCCCGCACCTTCGTGTCGGAGAACGACCTGATCGACTTCACACCGGCACTCAGGGCGAAGGCACTGGAGAACTTGAAGAAGTTCCGCTGGGAACAGTCGCCCTACGTTCCGCCGCTCGGCCCGAACGATCCACGCCTCGGCTCGATCAACATCGGGAACACCAACGGCGGCGTGAACTGGCCCGGCTCGGGTTTCGATCCCGAAACGGCCATCTTCTATACGCAGGCGATGAACACCAACGTGAGCATCGGCAAGTACGAAGAAGAGGAGTTCAACCAGGTCCGCGCCGACAAGCAGACGGGTCCGGACGGCAAGTCGACGCGCAAGCCGCGCTGGGAGGCTGAACCGAACTACGGGCTCCGCGGTGCCGCAACCGGCGGGCCGGGTGCCGGTGGTGGCCGGGGTCGTGGAGGTGCACCAGGCGGTGCGCCAGGTGCCGCAGGTGCGGCGGGCGGTCCACCGGCCGGCTTCCAATTCCCAGGCGCGACAGGGCGTCAGGCGCTGGTGGAAGGCCTGGATGGTCTGCCGATCGTCAAGCCGCCATACGGCGTCGTGGCCGCAATCGACTTGAACGCCGGGGGCAAACTGCTCTTCCAGGTGCCCCACGGCGACACGCCGGACAACGTGCGCAACCATCCGCTGCTGCGAGGCTTGAACATCCCGAAGACTGGCCAGGGCAACAGCGTCGGCATCATGGTGACGAAGTCTGTCGTGATCGCGGGGGATCCGCAGATCACACAGCCACCGGGTCGCGCGCGCGGTGCGATGCTTCGCGCCTATGACAAGAAGAACGGTACTCAAGTGGGAGAGGTCCTGATGCCCGCGGCGATCAGCGGCTCGCCGATGACCTACAGCATCGATGGCCGTCAGTACATCATCGTCGCGGTCAGCGGGGGCAACTACACGGGCGAGTACATCGCGTACGCACTGCCGCAATCTGAGCTTCCGCGCACAGGAAACTAGAGCGCTCGGCTATCGCCTCGCGCGGCAATGGGCGATGGGCGATAGGCTCTGGGCATGGAGCTAACGCTCACACTGAGGGCCCGCTGGACATCACGTCCGGCGGGCCTTTCTTCTTGCACCTGGGTGCGAACATCAACGTGGGCTGACCAGGCTCCTGGCCCGCAGCGAGGAACGAGATGAACTGGGCACCTCACGTGTGCAGGCCAAGCTTGCGTCTCGTGTTGTCCGCAATCGTTGTCCTGCTCGCCTTGACGCCGACGGCAAGGGTCGAGGCTGCGGAGGGACATCTCGTACTCGTTGGTGGTGGGCCGACACCCGCTCAGGTCTTCGGCCGCACGCTCGCTCTCTCTGGCGGTCACTCGGCCATCGTCGCCGTCCTGCCGCAGACCTTTCCCACTGACACCATCGCCGACGCGGCCGTGACGATGTGGACGACGTTCAAGGCGCGGGAGGTCGCGAAGGTGAGCCGGACCGATCCGGAAGCCGCACGCGCACTGCTCGAACGAGCGACCCTCATCTGGATGCCTGGCGGATTCCCGAGTCTCCTGATGCACACGATCGTAGACGGCGAGATTCCCGCGATCATTCGCGCACGCTTTGCTGCTGGCGTGACGATCGGCGGCGCCAGCGCAGGCGCAATGGCCATGTCGACAACGATGATCGCGGATGAATCGACGCCCGACGGACGCACAGTCAATGGTCCAGACACCGAAGCCGGTCTGGGCCTTTGGCCCGAGGCGATCGTCTCGGCGCACTTCACTGAACGACGACGACTCGGTCCGCTCGCGGACATCGTGCGCGAGCATCCGACCCTGTTCGGAGTCGGCATCGACGAAGGGACGGCCGTCTTCGTGTCAAAGGGTGAGTTCGAGGTTCTGGGCCAGGGCACTGTCGTGATCGTCAACGCCCAAAATCGACCTGTGCGCACCCTCAGAAGCGGGATGCGCATTCACTACCGATCACTGCTTGAACCTCATAGGTAGAAACGTGTTCGAAAGCAAAGCGATGAGAGGGCGCGCAGTGCAGAAACTCGCGGAAATCCGCGGTGCGTGTCTGGCCAGCCATGCCCGCCCTGCCTGCCCCGCCAGCCCTAGCC
>JBEBGB010000274.1:0-6562 GCA_040081675.1 Vicinamibacterales bacterium | reverse complement strand
GGTGATTTCCAGCGTGCCCACCACCGGCGCCCACACGTGATACTCCACATCATCGTGCGCATGGACGCTACGCACGGCTCCAGGCTGGAGCTCAACGCGACTGACACGGATCTCGTCGCGATCAATCAGACGGAATGGTCGCACCCCTGGATCGGCTTCCCCCGGGGCCTGCGCGGGCGCGGGCTGCTGCGCTCGAGCGACCGCGGGTGCCAGGGACACAACAGATAGAACGGCGCTGAACAACAGCCACTGTGATACGCGCATGCTCACCTCGCGCGGGAAGGGTAGCACGAAGGCCCGGCTGAGGCCTCCTCGACCGTTGTGTGTCGACCGTCTGCTAAGGGTGCATTTCAGAACTAGAGCACTACCACGGAGGTCACGAAGACGAACGGAGGACACGGCGAGTTTCGCTCGTATTCTCCCTGTTCTCGGTTCCGCTCGGTGCTCTCTGTGGTAGAGCTTTTGGTCACTCTGCAACCAGCTCTAAGCGCCAGCGTCGGCGAAATCTTCGATGGGCGGACAGGCGCAGAACAGATTCCGGTCGCCATAGGGATTGTCGATGCGCCCTACTGTCGGCCAGAACTTGCGCGCGCGAACGAACGGGAGCGGATACGCGGCCTGGTGACGCGTATAGGCATGCGACCAGTCGTCGGCCGACACGGCCGCCGCCGTGTGCGGCGCGTGCTTCAGCACGTTATCCTTCGGGTCGGCCTTGCCGTCGATGACGTCCTGGATCTCCGCGCGAATGGCGATCATCGCGTCGCAGAAGCGGTCCAACTCCTCTTTCGGCTCGCTCTCTGTAGGCTCGATCATGAGCGTGCCTGCGACCGGGAACGATACCGTCGGTGCGTGGAACCCGTAGTCCATCAGGCGCTTCGCCACGTCCGTTTCGTCGATACCGCTGGCAGCCTTGAGTGGTCTGAGATCGAAAATCATCTCGTGCGCCACGCGACCATTGTCGCGGGTGTAGAGCACCGGATAGTGCTCCTCGAGGCGCGACTTGATGTAGTTCGCATTCAGAATCGCATAGCGTGTGGCGTCGGTCATGCCGTCCGCGCCGAGCATGCGAATGTAGGCATACGAAATCAGCAGAATGCTGGCACTGCTCCACGGCGCCGCCGAGAGCGCGTGAATGGCCTTGGTGCCGCCGGTCTTCACAACCGGATGGCCCGGCAGATAGGGTGCAAGATGTGCGGCGACGCAGATCGGCCCCATGCCAGGGCCGCCTCCGCCGTGCGGAATGGCGAAGGTCTTGTGCAGGTTGAGATGACAGACGTCTGCGCCAATCACGGACGGACTGGTGAGTCCAACCTGCGCATTCATGTTCGCGCCGTCCATGTACACCTGACCGCCGTGCTCGTGAATAGCCGCGCAGATGTCCTGGATGCTCTCCTCGAACACGCCGTGCGTTGACGGGTACGTCACCATCAGACAGGACAGTCTGTCCTTGTGCTCGTCGGCCTTTGCCTTCAGATCCGCAACGTCAATATTGCCGTCCTTCGTGCTCGCGACGACGACCACCCGCATGCCGGCCATGACCGCGCTTGCCGGGTTCGTGCCGTGAGCCGATGCCGGAATCAGCACCACGTCGCGATGGGTGTCGCCGCGATTGACGTGGTACGCGCGAATCACCATGAGACCCGCGAACTCGCCTTGCGCGCCGGAGTTCGGCTGCAGCGACACGGCCGCGAAGCCGGTGATCTTTGCGAGCGCGTTCTCGAGTTCCGCGAAGATCTGGTGATACCCGGCCATCTGCTCGACGGGCACGAAGGGGTGTGGCTTCGAGAACTCGGGCCAGGTGATCGGCAGCATCTCCGACGCGGCGTTCAACTTCATGGTGCACGAGCCGAGCGGAATCATCGACGTGTCGAGGCCGATATCCTTCCGTTCGAGGCCGCGGATGTACCGCATCATCTCCATCTCTGAATGATGCGTGTTGAACACAGGGTGCGTGAGGAACTCGGACGTGCGGGCGAGGTTTGCAGGGTAGGCCGTATTCAGGGCAAGCGTGAGTGGCGCGCCGTGCGTGCTGTCCGAGGTGGCACCGGCCGTGGCGCCTGCGAACACCTCCCAAATGCGGGCGACATCGGTCGTATCCGCACTCTCGTCCAGCGCGATGTTGATCGTGCCATCGCCACGGTACCGAAGGTTGATGCCCGAATGAACCGCAGCCTGATGCACGCGGTTCTCGTCTGCGCCTGCGATGCGCAACGTGTCGAAGTAGTTCGCGTTCAGCTGCCTGAGACCAATCGCCGTGAGCTGTTGCTCGAGCAGCTTGGCGAGCCCGTGGACGCGCTCGGCGATCGCCGTGAGCCCGTGTGGACCGTGATACACGGCGTACAAACCGGCAATGTTGGCCAACAGCGCCTGCGCCGTGCAGATGTTCGACGTCGCCTTCTCACGACGAATGTGCTGCTCGCGCGTCTGGAGCGACATGCGGTATGCGGTGTGACCGTGCGAATCTACCGAGACACCAATGATGCGGCCCGGCGCCTGGCGAACATACTGTTCCCTGGTCGCGAAGAACGCCGCGTGCGGCCCGCCGTACCCCATGGGCACGCCGAAGCGCTGGGAGTTGCCGAACACTACGTCGGCGCCCATTTCGCCGGGAGGCACGATCACGGTGAGACTCAGCAAATCGGTGCCGACAGCCACCAGCACGCCGCTCTGATGCGCGCGATCGATGAACTCGCGCAGGTCGTGCACGACCCCGGCTTCGTCGGGCGACTGCACCAGCGCGCCGTAGACACGGTCGCCGAATCGAACCGTGCTCGCGTCGCCGATGACCAGCTCGATGCCAAGCGGTTCTGCACGAGCCTTCAGGACGTCGATGGTCTGTGGGTAGCACGAGTTCGCCACGAAGAACTGCGGCGCTCCGGCTGCCGGGTCTGCCTTGCGCGCGTGGACGCGGTGCAGCAGCGTCATGGCTTCGCCGGCGGCCGTGGCCTCGTCGAGCAGCGACGCCGTCGAGATCTCCATCCCCGTCAGCTCGGCCACCAAGGTCTGGTAGTTGAGCAACGCTTCGAGTCGGCCCTGCGCGATCTCGGCTTGATAGGGCGTGTAGGGCGTGTACCAGCCTGGGTTCTCGAGCACGTTGCGAAGGATCACGCTGGGCGTGATGCAGTCGGAGTAGCCCAGACCGAGATACGAGCGCAACACGCGGTTCTTCGACGCGACACCGCGCAGTTCCTGGAGGAAGGCGTGCTCGGACATGCCGCGCGGAAGGTCGAGGGGCGCCTGCAATCGGATGCGGGCGGGGATCGCTTCGTCTATCAGCGCGTCGAGCGACTGCGCGTCGACCACCTTCAACATGGCGGCGGTATCGGCGGCGTCCGGCCCGATGTGCCGCGCCTGAAAGACGGCGTGGTCGAAGCGGCTCATTTCACCAGGTCTTCGTATTGGGCGACGTCCAGCAGGGTGTCGGCCTCGCCCGGGTTCGCGAGCTTCAGTGCGATCATCCAGCTGGCGTGCGGGTCGGTATTGACGCGCTCGGGCTTCTCCTTCAGCGCGAGGTTCACCTCGACGACCGTGCCAGACACCGGCGCGTAGAGTTCCGATACGGCCTTCACCGACTCGATCGTTCCAAACGACTGCCCCGCCTTCAACGTCGCGCCAACCTCTGGCAGCTCGAGATAGACGACGTCACCCAGCTGCTGCTGGGCAAAATCGGTGATGCCGACCTTGCCCAGCTCGCCTGACACTTCGATCCACTCGTGATCCTTCGTGTACTTCAACCCAGCCGGATAGGCCATTACTTCGTCCTCTTGTAGAAGGGAGTGGGGACGACCCGGGCGCGCACACGTCGCCCGCGGACATCGATGTCGAGTTCGGTGCCAACAGCGGCCAGCGGCGTCGGTACGTAGCCGAGCCCGATGGCCTTCTTGAGAAAGGGCGTCTGCGTGCCGCTGGTGACAGTGCCAACCGCCGTCTCGCCCGAGTAAATCGCGTAGCCTTGGCGGGCGATACCGCGGTCGAGCATTTCGAAGCCCACGATCTTGCGCTTCGGGCCTTCGGCCTTCTGTGCACGCAGCACGTCGGCACCAATGAAGTCGGCCTTCTTCCAACCCACGATCCAATTCAGGTCGGCCTCGACCACTGTCGTCGTCTCGTCGATGTCGTTGCCGTGGAGACGCATGGCCGCTTCGAGACGAAGGGTGTCGCGCGCGCCGAGGCCACAGGGCACCAGTCCGTAGGGCTCGCCGGACTGCATCAACGCCATCCAGACCTTGTCGGCCTGCTGCGGCGGCACGAAGATCTCGAAACCGTCCTCGCCCGTGTAGCCGGTGCGCGACACCGTACCGCGGACGGAAGCGAATTCGCCGTGCGCGAACCAGTAGTACTTCATCGATGCCAGGTCGACACCGGTGAGCGGCTGCAGGATTTCGAGCGCCCGCGGACCTTGCACCGCGATGAGTGCGTAACGGGCGCTCGCGTTCACCGCAACCGCATCGCCCGCAGGCTTGATGCCTTCGACGATGCAGGCGAAGTCTTTGTCGATGTGGGAGGCGTTCACGACCAGGAGAAAGTGCTGCTGGCCGAGGCGGTAGACGAGCAGGTCGTCGACAAAGGTACCGGCAGGAGTCAGCAGACCCGAGTACTGTGCCTGCCCCACCTGCAGCTTCGAGGCGTCGTTGCACGAGATGCGTTGGACGGCGTCGAGCGCGTTGGCGCCGGCAATCTCGATCTGCCCCATGTGGCTGACGTCGAACAGGCCAGCCTTCTCGCGTACCGCAAGGTGCTCGGCCGAAATGCCCGAGTACTCGACCGGCATGTCCCACCCGCCAAAGGGCACCATGCGAGCGCCGAGGGCACGATGCCGAGCGTTGAGAGGGGTCTTCTTGAGAGGTGTGTCGTTGGCCTGATCCATGAGGGCTGTTGTCGAAATGGGAACCGGCCAACGGTACTATGCACCTCGCGCTCGGTCAAGAATCGCACCGGGAACAATCGTGTCGCCTCCCCTCTGTCGGGCAGGTGTGTCGCGGGTTTACGTGGTAGCGCTGGCGGTCTCAGCCAGATCGATCTCGCTCTCTTCTCCGCAGACGCTAGCCCCCTCTCCGCCGGCAACGGCCTCGTCGACGACAGCCTCTGGTTGACCGAGCGGATAGCGGAGGTAGCTATTGAGCGTGTGATAGCTGATGTTCAACGAGCGCGACGCCTCGCGCTTGTTGCCCCCGCAGCGCTCGAGGACCAGCCTCGCGTACCGGCTGCCCCACGCGCGCAGGGTGTCGCCTCGTCTGAGCGCCGGCATCAGTACGGCCGCGTAGTCGCCTCGGACAACCGCGGGCAGATCGTCGAGCTCGATCACGTCGGTTTGAGCCAGCGCCACGGCCCGTTCGATGATCCGTTCGAGTTCGCGCACGTTGCCAGGCCAGTCGTAGAGCATCAACGCTTCGCGGGCCGCCTCGGACAACCGCAGCGATCGGACGTGCCGAAGACGTTCGAGAAAGTAGTCGGACAGCTCCCCGATGTCGGAGCGTCGCTCCCGCAACGGTGGAACACGCAGGTCGACACCACCAAGGCGATAGAACAAGTCGGCGCGAAAGACACGCTGCTCCACCATGTGGGAAAGGCTTCGGTTCGTCGCCGCGATGATGCGAATGTCCACGCGCTGTGTGCCAGTCGATCCCACTCGTTCGACAGCCAGGTCCTGGATAGCTCGAAGCAACTTCGCCTGCGCCGTGAGCGACAGGTCGGACACCTCGTCGAGAAACAGCGTGCCTCCGTCTGCGTACTCGAATTTGCCACGCCGGCCGCGGACGCCCGTGGCCGTGCGCTCTTCAATGCCAAAGAGCTCGGCTTCGAGCAGCGTTTCCACAAGGGCGGCGCAGTTGATCGCCACAAACGGCCCGTGACGCCGACGACTCAACTCGTGGATTTGCCGAGCGACCAGCTCCTTGCCCACTCCAGACTCGCCCTCGAGCAAGACTGTGAAGTCGGTGAAGGCCACACGCTCTATCCGGCTCCGCAGCGCGGCCATCGTCGGCGTGGCTCCAATCAACGGCGCGGCGCCGTCGCGACTGGGTCTTTGGGGGCCTGATGAGATCATGCGACTCTGCTGGGTGCGGGCGCGCTCGAGTTCCAGCACCATCGTTCCCAGTTGAGCGGCGTGACCGAGCAGCTGAAAGTCCCAGTCCCCTCGACGCGTGGCTCGCCCGAACGTCGCTTCGAGGATTCCGCGATGCGCCGACGTGGCACCTCCGACGTCGAACGCCACCGACTCGACGCCGGGCACCGGCGCCTCAGCAGGCCACCGACTCGTCGCCTCGCGCAGCGCCACCGAACGCATCGTCAACACCTCCCTGAGCGACTCCTGGAACGCCATGCGGATGTCGCCGCTGTCGCCGCGGTTCACCACCGCGCGCACCACGGCCGCCACCACATCACCCAGCCCTCGGCGTCGTTCACGCTGGCGCGGTCTGGATGCCGCGCAGTCCACCACTTGATCCGTCTGTCCGTCCGCAACCTGCATCGGCTGTCCTCCGTCGAAAGGTGTGTGCCTGGCATCAACCAAACGGAGTGCCAGCGGGCAGTCGACGCGTAGCGCGCTGATTTGCTGGGAATT
>JBEBGB010000273.1:0-6568 GCA_040081675.1 Vicinamibacterales bacterium | reverse complement strand
TCGGGGACGTGGGCATGACGCGCCCCACCACGCCCGCGCAATGGCTCCCGTGGATCGGCACGGCGCTCGCCGTGCTGTCCTTCGCGTGGACGGTGGTCGAAGGTGTGGTCGATGCGGTGGTGAAGCTGAACGCGAGCCGAGAGGACATATGACATATACATTCCGCGCCAACGATACGGTCAAGCACGCGCCCAGCAACGAGACGTGGGTGCTCGCGTGCGACCAAGACCGTGAGGACGTGCTCCCTGCGGGCTGGCCCGAAACCATCGCGAAGGCTACCGACTGCGTGCTCGTAAGAGCTACGTCGGACACCGACCGCCACGAGATGCTGGCGCACGTGGCGACTACTGGGTCGTATCGTGGATCAGTGGCACGCCGTCAACTGGGGCAACCATGACGCGCTCCACCACGCCAGTGGTCCGTGTCTCCTCCCAAGCCTGGCAGCACGCATGGGCCGTGCTGAATGCGGTCCCTGCCGACATCCCACTCCCGCAGATTGTCATTGACGACGTGGACGAACTGAGCCTCGACTGGGACGAGGCGCGGGATCGCGTGCTCAGTCTCACGATCACCGACGCGGGCTGTGTGGGTATCAGCGGGATTATTGGGACTGAGCACATCAGCGAGAGCATCGCGGTCGATGGTTGGTGCCAAGACCTGACCTTTATTCGCGCGGTGCTGCAGAGGCTCTATCCATGACGCGCCCCACCACGCCCGCGCAATGGCTCCCGTGGATCGGCACGGCGCTCGCCGTGCTGTCGTTCGCGTGGTCGGTCGTCGATGACTGGTATGACCTGCGCCAGCGGGTGGCGCTCTTGGAGCAGCAGCAGAAATTCAGCCACGGCGACCTGCGTCCCTTTTTGGAGGACAGATAACATGGACATGAGAACCGGAGACGTTTACCCCACCCTCGATGCGGCGTTAAATGCAGGCGTGCCACGAGAGCACCTCGCAAAAGTGGAGCCCGTCATCGTGCGCGTGACGAACGGCCCGTTCAAGGGGCGTATCTACGAGCGGACGCCGACAGGACTCCGGCGCATCAAGGAGCAGGTCAGACTCCGGCGCATCAAGGAGCAGGTCCATGCTTGACACAATCATCGCGTGGCATCAGACGCCCATCGGCTCGGCAGCCCTGACCGGCTGGTGGGTGGTCTTCGTCGGCGACCTGTACTTGTGGCTGAACAGCACCGGCTGGAAGGTCAAAGACTTTTCGTGGCACGTGGCGAGCAAGCGGTGGGTGGCTGGGGCCATCGCCGGGGCGCTCAAAGGCGCAGGACTCGGATAAAGGAACCTATGAAAAAGAGTGACGTCTTCAAGCTCATCGCAGGTATCGGCGTATCGTTCTTTCCAGGCGGCGATCGTGTGGCCGCAGGGATCCAGGCACTGAAAAACCGTAACGACGACCCGACCGACGACGTGGACGAAGTCGCTGATGCGGTCACGGAGATCGTCATGGGCGTGATACTCTCGGCGGAAGGGCTCAGCGGGGCGGACCTTGTCAACGATCCGGTGCTCGCGCAACTCGCGGCGAACATCAAGGGCGACATCCGGCTCGCGCAGCAGCTTCTGATCGCGCGAAAGCGGTAGACTAGAGTCGAAGGTTGGCCTGGTTCTTGCACAGGCCGTCCTCGTGAAAGGACGTGACGATGCTGGCTTCATTTGCGTTCGTATGGCAGTTGTTCTTCGGCGGGGGCGATTTCTGTAACTTCTGCCCCCCGCCGTCGCCTGTGTGTAACATCAACTGCCCCCCGCCAGTCTGTAACCTCAACTGCGGGCGGTAATCCAGGGCGTGTCAGGGAACGGTCTTCCTTGGCACGCCTTTCGTGCATCTAGACTTCATCCACGTACGGTCGAAGTCTTGCATCTGCCGTAGGAAGAGGTTATTTGCCCTATGTCCTTATTCCCCAAGAATCGGCGTCCGCCCTGTCCGTCGAAACTACCCGGCTGCCTCGGCGAGATCAAGGACCGGCAGGCCAAGCAGTGCATTAACTGTTACGAATTTGCCCAGAGGCATCAACTCTCGAAGAAAGTCTCTGATCGCTTGTCTATGGAGGATCGCTTCATAGACCACGCCATCGCCTTCCTGAGAGACACGCCAAGCCATGTGCACCGGCTGGCGCCTGCCAAGATCAATCCCAAGACGAAATCATCCACGCACGAAATGGTGCTCCTACTCTCGGACGCACACTTCTCGGAGGTCGTGGACCCGCGAATCGCGATGGGCATCTGCTACAACGAGGCCATCGCCCAACGACGGCTCGAACACGTCCGGGACGTGGTGCTCCGGTACCGGCAGTTGCGAGAGGCGAGCTATCCAGTACGAAAGCTCACGGTGGCCGTCCTGGGCGATATGCTCAGCGGGGACATCCACGAGGAGCTAGAGATTTCGAACGAGTCGCCGATGCCCGTCGCGCTCGTCAAGCTGGCATACCTGCTGCACGACATGGGCCTCAGCCTCAGAGAGCACTTCCCCGACGTGGAGTTCGTGTTCATTCCGGGCAATCATCCGCGGCTCAGCAAGAAACCCCGATTCAAGGGCAAGACGACGACCAACTGGGAATACGTCCTCGGGAAGTTCGTCGAGGCGTTGGCACAGAAGTCGTACGCCGTCACCGTCCCGTTGGCGATGATCTATGTCCATCGCGTATTTAGCTGGCGGCTCGGGCTCTCGCATGGGGACGCGGTGAAGTCGAATAGCTTTGCCGGAATCCCGTTCTACGGCATGCGACAGCGTCGAGAGGCGATCCAGGCGCTCATGCGGCATCTCGGCGAACCCGGCATCGACTACTTGCTCCTCGGACACTTCCACCAACCAACCGTCCTCGAAGGTACGGACTCCACGATCATCATCAATGGGGCCATCAAGGGCGGGGACGAGTATAGTCTGGGCACGTACCTCAGTTCGAACGACCCGGTACAGTACTTGCTCACGTTCCATGAGAAACACGGCTTAACAGACTATTCGAGGATAAATCTTAAATCCGTGGTATGAGGGCGTATGCTGAACGAAGCGATCTGGACGTGCAAGATTGGCGAACTCGACCGAACCCGTCTCGGGCCGGGAGCAGATGCGACCATGCGACTGGCCGTACGTGAAGCGTACACCGCGCTGACGGGCCGTGCGCCGGATTTCATCTTCAGCGGCTGGGCCGGAGAATTGACGTCGCTGGAGCGTGCGACCGTGCTCGATACGCCAGCCCTAGCGACCTACCGCGTCGGATAGCCCATGACCACGCCGCATCTGCCGGTCATTCAGATGATTCCGCAGCGGCATACGACCGATTGTAGCGTGGCGACTCTGGCGATGCTCCTGGGCGTGTCGTATGAAGTGGCGCTTCTGGCGATCCGGCTCCCGCGGGTTCTGACGCATGGCGTGCAGCTACGGATCGTGCGGCAAGCGGCCAAACGGCTCGGGCACCCGTTACAACTCCGACGCCAGATCGATGCCGAGAACGATACGGGTATCCTGGGCGTCGTCTCGCAAGTGTGGGATTTCGAGCATCTGGTCATTCTCAAGGAAGGCATTATCGTGGACGCGCAGGATACGTCGATCTGGGATTTCGATAGCTATATGGCCGCGCATCAGGCGCGTGCCGTCTCGCTACTCACACTAGAGGAGGGTCGGTAATGAACGAGCAGGCGGATAAGTACATCATCAAAGATAGCGGGCAACGCGAGTCGTTCGCGGGGGGCATGGTCCGCGACGTGGCCACGGACAAGACGAACTACGCGCTGATCGCAGACGGCCCTATGCTCTCGCGATGGGCGGCCCATTTGACCAAAGGGGCGAAGAAGTACAGCGCCCGTAACTGGCTGCTTGCGCAGGGGGCCGAAGAACTGCTTCGAGCCCAGGAGAGCGCCTTCCGGCACTTCATGCAATGGTACTATGGCGAGCAGGACGAGGACCACGCCGCGGCCGTGTTCTTCAACATCAACGAGGCCGAGTACATCAAGGCCCGACACGTGCCGGAGCAAGCGCCATGACCACGCTCTATCTGGCCGCTCCCTGGGTGTGCCGGGACGAAGCGCGTCAAGTGCGACGTGTGCTCCAAGACGCCGGATTTGAGGTAAACGCCCGGTGGCTAGACTTCCTCAGTGACGATCCTGACGCCACCCACTCAATCGCGGTCCTCCAGCAAGAGGCGAAACACGACGTCGAAGATATCCAGCGAGCCGATATCTTCGTGGTCCTGAACCTCGCGAAGTCAGAGGGCAAGGCCACGGAGCAGGGCATGGCGTATATGCTGGGGACGCCGATTGTGGTCGTCGGGCCACATGCCCCCTGCAACAACATCTTTCAGTACCTTCCGGGGTTCGTCTGCGTCCCGAATCTGTACGAGGCGATTCCCGTGATTCGCCGCCTTGCTCGAACCCTCCACGGAGCGCCCTACCCAGACGACACCGATCCAGAGTGCTAGCCCCGCCCTAGACCCGCTATACTAGGGGTAGGTGTACGCGATGACCCCTACCCCTAGTTCCCGCCAGAGGTACTCCATGTCTACGGCTGGGCTTACCATCCTCTTGGCCGTCCTCGTCCTCGCGCTCCCGTCGCCGTCAGACCTCACGTCTATCCGCCCCCTTCAACGCACCATTACGCACCCAGTGACGGGTGCGCCCACCATTCAGATCATCTGCACCACCTGGGCGGCGTACTCGGACGTGCATCAACGCGTCTGGGTCACGGCCGCGCATTGTGTGTTTGACGAGCAGGGAGAGGTGATGCTGCGCGGGCTCATGGTCGACGAGAAATCCGTGGCGATTCTCGCAGTCAACGGGCCAGTGGACCTCGCGCTGCTCCGGGGTGGACCAACGGGCGTTGCGCCCCTGAGAGTGGCTCAGGGGATGCCGAGTGCGTTCCAGCCGGTCTGGGCCGCGGGGTACGCCCTCGGGGCCACGCGGCAACATCTCGTGGTAGGGATTTTCTCGAATGCTGCCGACGACGACCACAAGGCGCTCTATAACCTCGCCGTGGCACCAGGCATGAGTGGGGCGCCGATTCTGGATCAGGCGTCCGGGCAGGTCGTCGGGGTCTTGACGCAGTCGGAGTGTCCGGCTCCCGCAACGTGGTGCCCCATGAGCAAGGGCACCCCACTCCACGAACTCCGCAACGTCCTCGGGGTCGAATAGGGCTCAGTACACGACGGTCACGCGATTCGACACGGCCTTCGCTCTCCCCGATCCGTCCGGTGGGTAGAGTTCTACGTACACCGTCCAGGACGTCTGTGTGGGCACGATGAAGGTCCAGTTGTCCGTATAGCCTGACGTCTCGGGGTTCAGGAGCCAACAGTGCTGCGGCGCGTAGGACGGATTCTTACTCGACTGATAGATGGTACAGCCCGCCGCATAGCCGGGGTCGAAGTCCACGAGGAACGTCTGCGTCGTGTCGTCATAGACGAGATGGGGCGGAGCGCCGGTTTGGAGGATGAGCAGGAGGACGAGAAGCCAGGTCATTCCGGGGCCAACTTTCTAGTACGCGAGATTAACGTATCAAGACGGACGGGCGTGTAGTCGATCTGCTCGACACAGACGTTGATGTACGGACCTGCGGGCGAAGGACTTTCGTGGAGATGTCCATGCACGTTCACCTGAGCCTTACCGAAGGAACCGGGATGGATAGGTACGTGCGTCAAGAGGAGCGGCTTAAAGAGCCGCCAGACGAGGATCTTCTCAAAGTACCGGGCGTAGTCCTGTATCGGGGCGTGGTTGTCGTGGTTCCCGAGCACCAGTCGCTTGTGCCCGTGGAGGCGCGGCAGGACGGCATTGAGTACCTGCTGGCTGACGGCCACATCACCCAGGTGGTACACATGATCCTGGGGCCGCACGGTGCGATTCCACGCCTCGATCATGTGCTCGTCCATGTCGGACACAGAGGCGAAAGGACGCTGCGCGTACGTGATGATATTCGCATGCCCGAAGTGCGTGTCGCTGATGACGTAGATGTCTCTCATGAGAGTACATCATGGACGAGTCGAAGGGCCATCGTCGCCACCTGGATAGCCTCGCTGCGAGCGAGCGCCCGGCGGTCAGGATGCTTCCGCGGGTTCTTCCAGACCTCGGCTTTCAGTTCGTCCATCTCTTCGAGCAGCACCGCGTAGCCCTCGTGGAGCGAATGGAAGGGGGCGTGATTCGACTGTGCGCACAGAAATTCGTTCTCGATTTCTGTCAAAATGCGCTTGAATCGCGCCGCCTCGGAGTACGCCGCAACGGCCTGCTGCCGAAGCCGGAAATGCTCAACCGGGCATGCGGCGCAGATGCGGCCCGCCATATCCGCCTCCGGGCAGTACGGATAGTCGCAACGCGGAGGCGTGGTCTGCTCGACCGCAGCATCGGCATCCAGGGCCGCTGTCGCCCCCATCTGGCCGGACACACAGGCCGGATAGGCCGCACACGGGTGGCCCGCCTCGGGGTCGCAACCGCAGATCCAAGCACTCATACAATCTCCTCCGTCTCGTGCGCGGCCGTGATCCAGATGGCGCAGGCCCGACGCAAGACCGTCTCCGCCTCTGCCTTCGTCCCCACCTTCAATGCCGCCCACGAGGCCTCTGCCGCTACCGCTGCCGCTGCCCCC
>JBEBGB010001062.1:0-1623 GCA_040081675.1 Vicinamibacterales bacterium | reverse complement strand
TCCACCAGTCGATGCCGCTTCCAGGAGGACGGCGAGGTTGAGGCTCAGCGACGCGAGGCGCGGAAACGGACGGAGCACGTCGATGGCAAGAGGGGTCAGGACCGGCAAGACGGCATCACGGAAGAAGGGCGCGAGCGACGCCCGGCGTTCGTCGGTCAGCTCATCGATCGCCAGCACGACAATGTCGTGTTCGGCGAGCGCGGGAGTCAGTTCGTCAACCGTGACGGTATAGAGCCGTTCGACGAGCCGGTGGGCCGCTTCGCCGACCGACCGAAGCTGTTCGGCAGGCGACAGGCCTGACAGGTCCGGCGTGGAGCGGTTCTCGTCGATCGACTCCTTCAATCCGGCGACTCGAACCATGAAGAACTCATCGAGATTCGACGCGGCAATCGACGCGAACTTGACTCGTTCGAGAAGAGGGGTCGAGTGGTCGCTGGCCTGGTCGAGCACGCGCTCGTTGAACGCCAGCCAGGACAACTCGCGGTTGATGAAGAGCGAGCGGTCGACAGGCTGGCGGGTCATGCGCCCACTCCTACCGTTCGAATCAGCAGCTCGCGCCCGAAGACTTCGATGAACATGTCCGTGCGCGCCGTCGCCGCGATCTGTTCCATGGTGATATCGCCCGTTCCCGTGAGTTCGAGCACCCAGGTTGCGCCGTCGCGAACCAGTACAGCGTCCCGGACCTTCTGCAGGTGTTCGGCATCGAGCGCATTGGCAATACGCAGGAGGGCCGCGAGCTTGTTGGCGAGCATACGCTCATGCTGGTCGAGCTCGAGGTACGCGAGATGAGTACGCTGCGGCCGGCTGCCCCGGTGATAGCGCGCGACGTTGGCCACGACGGCAGTCTCTCGGCCAGACAAGCCAAAAATCTGCGATGCCGACAGGATGTATTGCGAGTGCTTGTGATGCGCCCTCAGGCTGACGTGCACGCCGACGTCGTGGAGCAGCGCCGCGGTCTGCAGCAGCAATCGCTCGCGGTTCGAGAGCCGGTGTTCGTCGCGAAGCTGGTCGAATAATTGAGTGGCAAGTTTTTGCACATGCCGACCGTGCGCTTTGTCGAACCGGAAGCGGTGACCGAGCGCCTCCGCGCTGGCGAGCACCTGGTGCTCGAAGTCGTCCGCGGCAACCTGCGCTTCTGGTTGGGCGAGATCGATGAGCAGTCCGGAGCGGAGAGACGCGCCGGAGACAATGACGCGGCGAGCCGAAGTCTCGGCAAGCAGCGCCGAATAGACCAGCATCGATGGGATGAGCGTATCGGCTTCGACGACTGGCAGACGAAACCTGCCTACGAGACCTTCCTCGTCGAGTTTCTCGATGTCGGCCGTGAAGGCGAGGACGCCGTCGCGTGGGATCTCGCGTGCATTCTCAGCACCTTCCTGTGCGTGAATGTGTGTCGCCGCCAGTCGGAGGTCGCCGCCAATGCCGACAATCTGTGTGACCTTGTGCAGCGGAATCTCGAGGCGGATTTCGTCGATCACGTTCGTGATGACACGTTTGAGGAGCGCCACCTGGAGGTCGTGCGCGTAGCGTGTCAGTTCGAGTTGCTGGCGCAAGCGGACGGCGCCCAGCGCATAGACGCCTGACCGCGTCGGTTGCCCATAGCGGAGCACGGTGAGACTCGTG
>JBEBGB010000272.1:0-6586 GCA_040081675.1 Vicinamibacterales bacterium | reverse complement strand
ACGATCGGCGCGGGGATCTCGTAGACGCCGAAAGTCGGGATCCGGGAGTGAGGGACGATGTTGTGCGTGATCATACGGTCGAGAGTGGGAAAGGTTTCGAGATTCCAGGGTCCCATCCTCCCGAGAACCGACAGCTACCACGTTGCGTTCGTGCCAGAGTCCCTGTGTCGTCGGCCTTCTGCTGCAACCGAATCTTCGAGGAGTGACACATGATCCGTGTGCTCGCGCTGACCGCCTGCTGCGGCCTGTTGGCCGGCGTCCTGTCCGCGGCCGAACCGCCTGCAAGGCCGACCGAGCTGGACAACGTGCACATCCGCGTGACGGATCCGCCGAAGGCCGCGGACTGGTACGTGAGCGCGCTTGGGGCATCGCCGTCGCAGCCCCCCGCGGCCGGCACCGCCCAGGTGACGTTTGGGTCGACCGTGGTGACCATCATCAAGGGCGACACGATCACGCCCAGCATGGGCACGTTGATCGATCACATTGGCCTCTCGTACCGCGACCTCGACGCGGCGGTCCAGAAGGCGGAAGCCGCAGGCGCGAAGGTCACGAGCGCACCGGCCATGAGCCCGGGCATCTTCCGGTACGCATACATCGAGGACCCGTGGGGTGTGCGCATTGAGATGGTCGAGGACACCGAGCGCCTGGGTTTCCATCACGTGCACCTGCGGGTGCAGGATCCCGCGGCGACGCTCGGTTGGTTCCAGGAGAAGTTCCATGGCGAGGCCGCGAAGCTGCGGGGCAAGCTCGATGGCGTCCGGTTCGGCGGCGTGTGGCTGTTCGCGATGAGTGCCGGCAACGACGCTCCGGCGTCGCCAACCGCGATTCAGCTCGTCGCGCTTCGGTTCACCGACGTCGATGCTGCCCTGAGGGAGCTGAACGCGGGCGGCATTGCCACGGCGGCCGAGCCCAAGGACCTTCCGGCGCTCCGGTACGCCTTCGTACAGGATCCGAACGGCATCAGGATCGAGTTGGTGAAGCGCAACCTCAAGCCGTAAGCCCGCGATCGCGGCGCGTCTTGCGTTTCGGCAGCGCGCTTGCGCCTGATTACCTGCCACGGCAGTTGTTCTTCATTCGCGAGATCAGATTCCTAAACACTTGCCGCTGGAGGTGGAGTTTTCCGGCCGACGGAACGGATCCGCAGGATCGAGTTGCTCTACGCCGATCACCGGCGTTGGAGTGTCGAAGCCTCGATGAAGTCCTGGCGCGCTGCGGCAAATCCACTCGCGCGATGGCACTCAGAACTCGACGAAGCGCCCGTCTACGGCGCAGGTCTGAATCGACGCCGCCTGCGACGCCGGCGACGAGGCGGAAGGCCGCCCTCGGGAATCAAACCAACGGGCTCGTCGGCGCCGCGCTCGGCTAGCACGGTGATCCAGTGTTCGACCACCTCGGGGGCGTCGCCGTGAATCTCCAACCAGGTTAGGGCCTCACGGAAAATCGTGCGATGCGTGAGGGCGCGCTGGGCTCGGACGCTCGCGGTCACATCGCGAAGACGCCGCTGCAGTCCAAGGACCTGGCGCAGTCGTTCCAGATCGCGGCGAGCGAGTGGCAGATTCCCCAACTTGGCAAGCACGGGACGCGGCCGCACGTCGGCCTCCCGACGCGGGCTCGGGCGTCCTGGAAGCGGCGCCAGATCGAGCGGCACAAGCAGGCTGCCGAGCAGGACAGCGTTGGTCAGCGTCTCGGGCGTCGACGAAAACTTGCGTCGATACTCGTCCACATGCGCGAGTGATCGCCACAACGCCTCGCCTGCGCCGTTGTGTAGCTCGCTCGAGATCGGCTCGATGAGCCCGGCGTCGGCAAGTCCGCGAAAGGTCGGTTCCGCAGAACCCGCTCTGAGAATCTTGTAGTACTCCTCGAGCAACCGCGCCGCCGAGGCGTTTGCAATCTCGTGCCGCAAGCGTCCGATAGCCTCGTGAATGGGCCGCTCGATTGTGAAGTCGAGGCGTGCGGCAAGCGCGACCGCGCGAAGCATGCGCACGGGGTCTTCGCGGAATCGCACATCGGGATCGCCGATGCACCGGACCAGACGCGCGCGCAGATCGTCCAGCCCTCCGACATAGTCGATGATGGAAAACGTGGCGATGTCGTAGAACAGCGCATTGATCGTGAAGTCGCGACGAAACGCGTCCTCTTCGGGTGTCCCGAATGTGTTGTCGCGATGAATGAGCTGCGCTTCGTCTCGAGCCGCGCGACTGGCTTCATCGACCGCGGCGGTGCCCGTGGTGGCCAGCGACTCCGGCTGGTGGTGCTCGGGGGCCGGCACGCCGTCCTGCACGATCTCTTCACCCGGTTGAACCTGGCGTCGAAAGGTGGCCACCTCGATCACTTTGGCGCCGAACTTCACGTGCGCGAGACGAAAGCGGCGACCGATGATCCAGCAGTTCCGAAAGAGCTTCTTCACCTGGTAGGGGTGCGCAGAGGTGCCGATGTCGAAATCCTTCGGACGCCGCCCGAGCAGCAGGTCGCGAACGCTGCCACCGACGAGATAGGCGACATATTCGCCCTGTCGAAGCCGGTACAACACCTTCAGCGCGTCGGGGTCGACGTCGGCGCGCGACAGGGTGTGCTCGGCTCGAGGGATGACCCGGGGTTCGACCATTGCCGCGCATTGTACCAAACCGTTGGAATGCAGCCATTAAGCCTCGCAATATCAGCGCGTTAGCGGCAGCTCGTCCGTGTGTTACCATCGGGCTCTATGGCCCGCGTGCTCGTGTGGTGTGCACTTCTCGTCTCTTTGGCGGCTCCCGCGGGAGCCGCTGATGACCGCGCGCTGCTGGCACACGCGCGAAGTCTGTACAACGCCGGCGACTACGACGGCGCCATCGTCACCGCGGAAGAGGCGCGTCGCATCGCCGCACAAGCCGACAGCGCTGATCTCATTGCGGCGCGTGCGCTCCTCGAGCGCTTTCGAGCGACGGCATCGCCAGACGACCTCTCGCAGGCGCGTGACAAGCTGCGTCGGCTCGTGCCGGACCTTTTCGATAATCGCGAACGCCTCGAGTTCATCGTCGGACTCGGCGAGGCGCTCTTCTTCGAGGATGCGGCCGGTGCAGCGGCCGCGGTGTTCGAATCGGCGCTGGATATGACGGCTGTGCCGCTGGTCGAGGGGCGCGACCAGGTGCTCGATTGGTGGGCGAGTGCCGTCGACTACGACGCGCGGCCGCGCAGCGAGTTCGAGCGACAGGTGCTCTACGAACGTGTGCGAACACGCATGCGGAGCGAGCTTGCGCAATATCCCACGAGCGCGACGGCCGCCTACTGGGCTGCTGCCGCAGCGCGCGGACAAGGCGATTACTCGGGCGCCTGGGCGGCTGCGGAGGCTGGTTGGGTGCGTGCCGCGCTCGCGCGGGATCACGGCGGCGCCCTCAGGGGCGATATCGACCGCCTCGTTTTGCGCGCGCTCATTCCGGAGCGGGCGCGAGCCACTGGTCTATCGCCCGACACGCTGCGCGCGGACTGGGACGCTTTCAAGGAGCGGTGGAATCGGTGAGGGCATCGGAAGGCTATACGCTCTAGCGAAGCGGATGGTACACTCATCACGCTGACTCCTCTTCTCGAACTCGGCGGAATCTTGAACACCTTCGCTGAGTCGAGCATGCCGATTGCTGCGGTTCTTGGCGAAGTGGTCCTTCGACGATGACTTTCGACCGCCCTCCACTCAGCGAGGTGGTGCTGTCGCTTCAGAGCGATATGGTCAAGGGCTTCACCACACCCTATTTGGGTCTGTTCTGGAGTCGAATTCGCGACTCGTATCCCGAGACGCAAACGCAGTCGCCCCTCGACCCTGTCATTGAGCGATTTGAAGGGACTCCGAAGGCCGCGCCCGCAATGCCCTTCCGCGTGTTGGAGACGATCGAGACACCGCGGTGCTGGTTCTTGACGCCCGGAGGCCAACAGCTCATCCAATTGCAGCAGGATCGTCTGATTCTGAATTGGCGTCGAATCCAATCCGATGATGTATATCCCCGCTACGAACGTCTGCGCCCTGAGCTCGAGCGTGTCGCGAATGAGCTTGCGCTGTTCTTGGAGCAAGAGGGGCTGGGTATTGTGGTCCCTAACCAGTGCGAGGTTTCGTACATCAACCACATCGAAGCCGCGGAGTGGGCGCAACGAGGTGAGCTACATCGAGTCCTGTCCTTCTGGCAGCGGATCAGCGCGACCGGACTTCCAGACCCGGAGGATGCGACGGCAGCCCTTAGATTTCTGATCGAGGAAGGTGGCACCATACTGGGGCGGCTTCACGTCAATCTGAAGTCTGCTGCTAGGCGCTCAGACAGCAAGCCTGTGCTCGTTCTCGAACTCACGGCCCGTGGCAAACCGCTGTCGCCCGATTTGAAGGGTGCCTTGCAATTTATGGATCGGGGGCGAGACTCGATACACAAGGCGTTCCAGGCATTGACCAGTGGTGACGCGCAGCGCGAACTCTGGGGGGTGCGCGATGAGTGAAGGGAGAACTCACGTCATCTCGATGTACCGTGACAGTAGTAGCGACCGTCTTTCAACCACTGCCGCGTCCGTCGGCCTGCTGGATCCGTACGAGTCCGAAGACTGGAACGTTGAGTGGCCTAGACTCCGGTCGTCGGACGTGTCATCCCTGACGGTTCAGACCCTGATCGCGCAGCCTTCCGGAGCGGCCACGTCCGTGCGGTCAGAGTTCGCTGAAAGGGCTGGCGCAATTCGGGAGGCGCGGTTGGAGGAACTTGGCGCGCTCGAGGCCGCACGCCATTTGGATACTTTGCTGACGGGACGGATCGCTGGCGTAGTAATAGCGGTTCACCCCGGGCGCGTCGGTGCACGACTCCAGTGGCGTTCAGCCGACGCGGTCGTCACCTTGGCGCCGCACTCAGCGAATCCTGGCGTTTCCTTTAGAGAGTGGCAGACAGCTGCACGTGCTGCGGGGAATGGGCAGCGGCGCTTGACGGATCGAGCCAAGGCGCGCGATCTCCTGAAGTCATGGCTTGCGGAGGACGTCAACACATCAGACCGATCCGTGGAGCTCTTAAAGACTGAGCTCGACAAGGATCGAGAGTCAGGTCGGAAGCTCTTTCCGTGAGGCTCGTCTGATGGTTGTGTTCCTCGACACTGGAGTACTCGGCTTTCTGACGAACCCTTCCAACTCCCCGGAGCCGACGGAGTGCAAGCAGTGGCTTGACGGGATTTTGTCGGGTGGAGCGGAAGTCCGGGTTCCAGAAATCGCCGACTACGAACTCCGGCGAGAACTGATCCGAAACGACTCCGCCAAAGCGCTGGCGCGGCTCGATGACCTGGGCCAGGTCTTGGGCTACGTCGCTCTGTCAACTCCGATGATGCGCCGGGCCGCCGAATTCTGGGCCAACGCGAGAAACGTGGGCCTGCCCACCGCCAGCGATCATGCCATCGATGGTGATGTGATTCTGGCAGCGCAGGTGGCGGTCTCGGCTGGCGATCAAGATCCCGTCATAGCCACGACAAATGTGAAACATCTGGAGAGATTCGCCGATGCTCGCCTGTGGCGCGACATTGAGACTAACAGCGGCACCTGACGCCCACTCCAGGAGGCTCCTGGACTGAGTCACGCCGCGCTTCACGGCTTTGCGTCGTTCCAGTTCGGACCCACACCCACATCCACCGTTAACGGCACGCGCAATTCGGCTGCGCCCTGCATACGGTCGCGTACGAGAGCGGCGGTCTCGTCTGCGTACTCCGCGGACACCTCGAACAGCAACTCGTCGTGCACGGTGAGAATCATCCTGGCTGTCGGAATGCGTGCAAGCGCAGCGTGGGTCTCGATCATGGCCAGCTTGAGAATGTCCGCAGCCGTGCCCTGAATGGGCATGTTCACAGCCTCGCGCTCGGCCGCCTGCCGAATCTGAACGTTCTTGCTTCCGAGTTCGGGCACGAGCCGGCGCCGACCGAAAAGCGTGCGCACCACGCCTGATGTGCGTGCGTCCTCCAGTGTCCGATCGATGAACGCGCGGACCTTCGGGAAGCCAGCAAAGTAGGCGTCGATGAACGTCTGCGCTTCCTGCGGGGTGACGCCGATGTCCTTCGCCAGCGTGAACGCGGTCTTTCCGTAGAGCAGCGCGTAGTTCACCATCTTCGCGGTGCTACGCAGGTCGTGCGGATCGCGCCCGCTGTCGGCCCCGAAAATCTTCAGCGCTGTCTGCTCGTGGAAATCCGTACCTGCTCGAAAGGCCTCGACAAGCACCGGATCGTCGGCCAGATGCGCGAGGACGCGGAATTCGATCTGCGAGTAGTCGGCCGAGATCAACACGTGTCCGGGCTCGGGCACGAACGCACGTCGAATCTCGCGACCTGTCTGCGTACGAACAGGAATGTTCTGAAGGTTCGGATCACTGCTGCTCAATCGACCCGTGGCTGCGACCGCCTGGTTGAAGCTCGTGTGAACGCGGCCGGTCTCCGGGTTGACCAGTAGCGGCAGTGCGTCGATGTACGTGCCTTTCAGCTTCATCAACTCGCGCCACTGCAGGATCAGGCGCGGTAGCTCGTGCGACTGCGCGAGTTCCTCGAGTACATCCGCGGCGGTGGACGCCGTGCGGGTCTTGACATTGCGCCGTAGTGCCGGAAGCTGCAGCTTGTC
>JBEBGB010001061.1:0-1627 GCA_040081675.1 Vicinamibacterales bacterium | reverse complement strand
TTCACGGAACTCGATGAGATCCGCAAGACGATTGACGTCGTGTTGGCGAAGCGACGGGAGATCTACGACAAGGCGCGGAAGGCCCTCACCACCCGCTACGGCGCCGAGATCGCAAACGTGTGGCAGCGCACGACGTCGAAGACCGCCGTACTGGACGTGGAGTTCGACACCTCCGGGCAGGCGGGCACGCGCCTGCTGACGGCGCTCCTCCGCGACGGAGACTTTGACGGGTTGCTCACATCCCCGTCCAAGGCCGTGACGTTCAATGCCGCGCTATTGACGCACGAGACCCGCCGCAAGAGCACGATGCAGGTGGCCCTCCCGAAGCTCAGTTTCAAGACCGAGCATGCCAACACGAGCCTTGCCGGCGTGTCGGTGCACGAAGAGGGCGGGCGCTTGCTGCTGTACCAGGCCGATGCCAAGGACGTCGTGAGCGATACGCGTCGCCGCTATCGCAGCAGTCTCACGATGGGCCTGACGACCGCGGTAACAGTTGGGTCCGGAACCGATCTGCGGATTCATGGGCAGGACCGCGCCACGTGGTCATACCAGCTGCTCCACGCGCGAGCAGCGATGCAACGTGGCGAGCTCGAGATGTACACGCGACCATTCCTCGAGCAATACATGAAGGATCGCTTTGGCGCTCAGGAGCGCTGGAGCCAGTGGTACGCCGAGTTCGACCAGACGGTGGACGGTCTGTTGTCGAATGGCCCCGACCAGTTCGGCGACACCTTGCTGTCGATCGAAGCGACGATTCCTGCCGCTGCGCTGTTCGCGTGGATGCATCCGCAGCCGAATATGCCGGCTGCGTCGAAGGCTGTGTCGAGAGCGATCCAGAGCGCGCTCAAGGCCATCATCCCGTTCTACCACCTGCAGGATCCGACTCGCCTGGCGCAGAATCCGAGCGCGGCCGCGCTGCTCGTCTGGGCGGCCATTCCACCGACCACGTCCGCGCGCATCGATCGTTCCAGGCTGATTCTGGATGACGGCAAGAGCGCGTACTGGGATCACCAGGACCGCAATCTGCGCCGCGCCCTCGCCCGTCGTCCGATCGTGGCGGCGACGCTCGGACAGCAGTTCGTGCCGATTCGCTTGCGGCTGCAGGAACTCGGGCTCGGACGAGAGGCGGCGTTCTTCACCGCGAACGAAGTGCCGGACTGGATTTCTGCCGCCACCTCCGATACGGGCGACCAGTTCTTGCTTCATCTCTGTCAGTTCGAGGCGCTGGTCGTGCAGAAGGCGCTGGATGCCCTGAAGAACATGCAGGCCTTCGTGGCCCTCAAGGACAAGACGCCTTCGAAGGCAATCGACCGGCTCGCGGACTTCGGTGCCGACATCACGGAGACGTTCAACAAGCTGGCCAGCCAGACCGTGTTCGCGCAGGCGCCCGTGCGTGTGGTGACGCAGGGCGTGTTTCTTGACGCGAGCCGGGCGTTGGCGGCGATGAGCGGCACCGTATCCGCGCCGATGACGGCGTCGGGAATGCTCACCGTAACGGTGCTGAAGCCCGAGTCCGACCGTAAGTTCCAGATCGCGCAGTTTCTCTCTGGCGAGACGCCGGATGCGGACGACGTCCTGGTGGAACAACGGCTGGTCAGCGTTTCGCAGTAGCAGCGAAGTTGGCAGC
>JBEBGB010000271.1:0-6589 GCA_040081675.1 Vicinamibacterales bacterium | reverse complement strand
GCGAAGGCGGACGCGACGCCTCTATACAACGATGCAGGTGGTTGTCGCATGTGCGTAGAGCTTGCCGCGGTCGTCGACAATTCGCGCTTCCGCCGTGGCCGTGCGCGAGCCCACATGCAGCACAGTTCCTTCACACCGAACGTTGCCAACGGCCGCCGTGATGGGACGGGTGTAATTGACCTTGAGCTCGAGCGTCGTGAAGACGCGTCCGGCCGGCTGCGTCGTGTTGATGGCACAGCCCAGCGCCGAGTCGAGCAGCGTCGCCGCCCAGCCGCCATGCGCCACGCCGAGGCCGTTGTAGAAGCGCTCGTCCACGATCGCGCTGAAGACAATACGACCTTCGCTCACTTCAACCAGCTTCAACCCGAGCAAGGCGACCATCGCCGGCGGTGGCAATTCGCCGGCGGCGATCTTCCGGAAGAACTCGAGGCCGCTGAGCGCGGCACGTACTTCGGTCAGGGACGGCGCGGGCACTGTATCGCTCATTTTGATGCCGCGGCTCGAGCCGCAGTCTCCTCTCGAAGAACCCGGTACAGGACCTTGCCGAGGCCGGTCATGGGCAACGCTGACCTGATCTCGATTTGCCGGGGGACCTTGTACGGCGCGAGTTCACGCGCGCAGTGTGCCGACAGGTCGGCGAGCGCCGTCGTCCGGTCTTGTTTCAACACCACAAACGCTCGGACCACTTCACCGTGGTAGGCGTCCGGCACGCCAATCACGGCTGCTGTGGCCACATCCGGGTGCTGGCACAGAATGCCCTCGACCTCTGACGGATACACATTGAAGCCGTTGACGATGAGCATGTCCTTCTTGCGTTGCACGATGCGCGTGTACCCGTCGGCATCGATGGTCGCGATGTCGCCCGTGTGGAGCCACACGCGACCGTCGGCGTGGGTTCGGAGCGCGTGTGCGGTTTCGTCGGGCTTGTTCCAGTAACCCTTCATCACTTGCGGTCCGCAGATGCACAGTTCGCCCGCCTCGCCGGTGGCCAGCGAGTGCTCGCCGGTTTCGGTATCGACGACATCGATGTCGGTGTCAGGCATCGGCAGACCGACGGTGCCCTGCTTGCGGACGCCGAACAGTGGCGTGCTGTGGGTAACCGGCGACGCCTCTGACATTCCGAATCCCTCGAACAGCGATCGACCGAAGGTCCGTTCGAACCGGTCGAGCACCTCCGGCGGACACGGAGCGCCGCCGCTCGTGAAAACCCGGACACGATCGAGCCCGAACTCGGCCGCGCGAGAATGCGCAAGCAGCGCGACCCAGACGGTGGGCACGGCGGGGAAGTAAGTCGGCACGAACTCGCGAACGGCGGTCAGTACACCCACCACGTCGAACTTCGGAATCAGGATCTGCAGCGCGCCGACCCAGGTGCCTTTCATCAGGCCAACCGTGAAGCCGAAGACGTGAGAGTAGGGCAGCACCATCATGTACCGGCCCTCTCCACGAGTGCGCGAGCGATACGTGAAGGTCTCGGTCTGGATGACGTTCGCAAAAATGTTCCGATGCGTGAGCATCGCCCCTTTGGGCGAACCGGTCGTGCCCCCGGTGTACTGCAGCACCGCCACATCGTCTGCAGAGGTCGGCACTCGAGTGACAGGCGGACGTCCTTGGCCAGTCACCATGTCCGCAAGTGCGCGCGTGCCTGGTACGGGCAACGGCGGCGCCGCTGTCGTCGAGTATTCGTCGAGCGCCGTCACGATGACGTCCTCGATCGACGTCTGCGTCTGCACCGCAAGGACAAGTGATGCCAACACTCCGAGCGTCAGTACCGTTCGCATGCCCGAGTCCTGGGCGATGTGCTGCACCTCACGCTGCGTCAGGCTCGGGTTGACGTTGACGACGATGGCGCCGCAGCGAAGCACAGCAAACGCGGCGATGACGTACTGCGGGCAGTTCGGCAACATGATGCCGACCCGGTCGCCTTTGCTCACGCCGAGCGTGCCGAGGGAGGCGGCAAGCCAGTCGGACTGCGTTTTGATCTGCCGATACGTGAGCGTTGCTCCCAGGAACGCCGTCGCCGGAGCATTGGGCATCTCGACACACGTCGTGTCAAGGATTTCCCAGAGCGGTTGTTCCGGGTAGGTCAGGTGAGGGGGCACCCAGTAGTCGTAGTGTGCGAGCCAGGGACGATGCATGAATGTGAGATTTCAGATTCTAGATTTCAGATTTCAGATCTCAGACGGAGAGAAGAAGGAGCAGGTAAATCAAGAGACTGTCCCTCCGCCATCCACGACGATCGTCTGTCCGGTGATGTAGCTCGACGCGTCAGAGGCCAGGAAGACACACACACCCTTCAGCTCGCCGGGCCGTCCGACGCGTGGAATGGGGTTCGAGGCGTGAATGGACGGCTCCGCGAGCGGAATGACCGCGTCGGCCAAACGCGAATGAAAGAATCCTGGCGCAATGGCGTTGACGCGAACACCGCGGCGTCCCCACGACGCGGCCAGCTCGCGAGTGAGTCCGAGCAGGCCAGCCTTGCTCGCCGCGTAACCAGCGTAGTGCGGACCATTGACAAGTCCTTGCAATCCCGCCACAGACGCAATGTTGATGATGCTCCCCGCTTGGCGAGACAGCATGTCGTGACTCACCGCCTGGGCGAAGAGGAACGCACCGGTCAGGTTGGCTTCGAGGACGCTGTGCCATCTGTCGAGCGGCATGTCCTCGGGCGCTGCACCCCAACTGATACCCGCGTTGTTCACCAGGATGTCCACTCGTCCAAAGCTTCGCAGCGTCAGGTCGACGACAGCCCGGACCTGCGCTGGATCGGCAACATCACACGTCATCGACTCGACCTGGTGGCCGGCACCGCGAAGGTCAGCGACCGTCGGTTCCAGCCAGTCGGCGCGACGCGCGCACAGCACGAGGCGTGCGCCCGCCTCGGCGAGGCCCTCCGCCATCTCGCGGCCAAGTCCTCGAGAACCGCCGGTCACGATGGCGACCCGACCGGCGAGGTCGAAGAGCTGCGCGGTGGTGGGCACGTGTGCGCTTATACCGCCACGTCGTTCGACCGGTCAAACGGCGCGATCGAGTTGCCGGCCGGTCTGCTCATCGTCCGGTAAGTATGAGCTGAATCCAAAATAGCGAATCACGCCGATTTTCGAGAATTCAGCCGCTTCAGGTTGCTTTCATTGGTTGACGAGCTTCTTGCACTTCCCTTAGTCTCTGCACGCTTCATTCAATTGTTTCTTACTGTGTTTTTATCCCGTTCCCGCGCGCGTTGCGGTGCTGTCATCTCGTGATTCATCAAGTGCTCATGGATGGACGTTCGGTGCAAGTTCTGGGGTTCAAACGCAATCGGCGACACCTAAACAGGAGGCAGGGGATGAGGCGAAAGATCCTAGGTTATGCGGTGGCGGCACTGGCGTGTCTGGTGACGCTACCAGCCGTGGCGCACGCACAGAGTGCGATCGTCGGCGTCGTCAAGGACACGTCCGGCGCCGTGCTTCCCGGTGTGACGGTTGAAGCAGCAAGTGACGCGCTGATCGAGAAAGCCCGCGCGGTCGTCACCGACGGCACCGGCCAGTACCGTATCGTCGATCTGCGTCCCGGCAGCTACAGCGTGACCTTCTCGCTCGAAGGCTTCCAGTCCTTCAAGCGCGATGCGCTCGAACTGCCCGCGCAGTTCACCATGACCATCAACGCCGACATGAAGGTCGGCGCCCTCGAAGAGACGCTCACGGTGACCGGCGACGCGCCGACCGTCGACGTGCAGACGGCCGTGCACACGCAGGTGTTGAACCGGGAAGCGATCGACGCGATTCCGACAGGTCGCACGATTCAGGGCATGGGTCAGCTCATCGTTGGTGTGTCACTCAACCTGCCCGACACCGGTGGTGCGCGAGCGATGCAGCAGACCTACATGTCGACGCACGGTATGACGACGGCCAACAACACCATCATGGTGGACGGCATGATCGTGAACGGTCTGCAGAGCGACGGCGCGGTGCAGAGCTATTTCAACGACGCCATGAACCAGGAAGTGTCCTATCAGACTTCGGGTATCGGCGCCGAGACGTCGTCGGGTGGTGTTCGCCTGAACATGATTCCCCGCGAAGGCGGCAACAGGTGGAATGGCGACTTCAAGTCGGCCTACCGCCCGCATCAGTGGCAGACGACGAACCTCACTGACGCCTACAAGGCGCAGAACCTGAAGACCGGTAACGGCATCGACCGCATCGTCGACTTCACGTTCTCTCAAGGCGGGCCAATCAAGAAGGACAAGTTGTGGTTCTTCGCGTCCGGACGCTACTTCTCGGTGAACAACTTCATCGCCGACACGCAGTTCAAAGACGGCAGCCGCGGCGTCGACGACCAGTTCATTCGGAGTGGGCTGGCGCGCCTCACCTGGCAGATGTCGTCCAAGTGGAAGTTGGGTGCGTATCAGGACGAGATCGACAAGTATCGCGGTCACGACATGCAGAGCAAGTACGAGCCCGAGACGGCAGCGGTCCAGTGGTTCTCGCCTGCGTACCACACGAACCAGGCGAAGCTGACCGGAACCCTGACACCGCGGCTCCTTGTCGAAGCCGGCTTCTCGAGCAACCTCGAGTACTACACGAACAGCTACCAGGAGGGCATCGAGCGGCCGCGCTTCACAGACGCGTGGTACGCCAACACCAACCAGACGGAGTCGGACCTCGGCGGGTGGAAGCGTGCGTCGCAGAGCCAGAGCACGCAGAGCCCGGCACGGTACAACTGGCAGGCGGCCTTCTCGTACGTCACCGGCAGACACAACCTGAAGACGGGCGTGCAGTATCAGCGCGGCACGTTCTATCACACGGTTGACGCGAACGGCGACCTCTATCAGGTGTACCGCAGCACGTCGACCGGCATCCCGTATTCGGTACCAGACAGCGTCGTCATTCGGAACACGCCGCTTGCGAAGTACGGAGAGCGGCTGAATTACGACGTCGGCACGTTCGTGCAGGACACCTTCACGATGAAACGACTGACCGTGACCGGCGGCATCCGCTACGAGTGGTTGAACGCGCAGGTCGAAGCGGCGGCGGCACCTGCCGGTCGCTTCGTGCCGGCACGCAACTTCCAAGCGATCGAGAATCTGCCGAACTGGAGCGACCCGGCGCCGCGCGTGTCGGCGGTCTACGACCTCTTCGGCAACTCGAAGACAGCACTGAAGTACTCGCTCAATCGGTACAACCAGGCGCGCACGACCGGTATCGCATCGCTCTACAACCCGTTGGCGTCTGCGACGTCCACGTTGACGTGGCGCGACTTGAACAACGACGGCATCGCCCAAGGCGGTGTGTCGTACCTGGCTGACGGCACGCGCGTGCTCTGCACGTCCGGCGTTGGCGGTTGCGAACTGAGCGGCACCTTGTCGCCCACGTTCGGCAATGCCTCGCTGAACACCTACGGCAACTACGCGCGCACGTGGAATCTCGAGCAGGGCGTCGAAATCCAGCACGAACTCATGCCTCGCGTCTCGCTGACCGGCAGCTGGTTCAGCGGACAGTTCCACAACCTCACGACGACGGTCAACCGGTCACTGCAGTACGACGGTGCTGATCCGCTGCAGAACCCGAACTACACGCCGTACACCATCTACAACCCGCTCACCGGCGACCCGATCACCGTCTACGGTCGCACGGCGGCGGCCAGCAGCGTCGTCTCCAACCTGGATACGGTCGACCCGTCCCGGACGAGCGACTACAACGCCTACAATCTCGAGTTCCGCCTGCGCCCTGGTAAGGGCTCGCAGATTTTCGGAGGCTTCGCGGCCGAGCGCCAGCTCTCGACCAATTGCAAAGCGCCCGACAATCCGAACAACGTCCGCTTCTGCGACGACGCGCAGAACGACATCCCGTACAGCAAGCAGTTCAAGATTGCCGGCAATTACCCGCTACCGTACGGCATTCAGTTGAGCGGTTCGTTCCAGTCGAATCAGAGCCCCTCGGGCACCTTCGGGTTCACCACTGCGAATATTGCGACCACGCAGTACATGTCGATCACTCGCGGTACGACGCGGTACCCGACGACGTGCCCTGGCGCGTGCGCGGCTGTTGCTGGTCAAGTGATCTTGCCGTCGACCTTCATCGGCGCACCACTGACCCCGACCTCGCTCGTGGTGCCAGTGACGCCGGCGAACCGCTACTTCCTGGAACGGATCAACCAGCTCGACTTCAAGATCCAGAAGACGTTCAAGGTGCAGCGCTTCACGGTGTCGCCGCAGTTCGAGGTGTTCAACGTCAACAACTCGCCTGCGATGATCAGCGTGGTCACCAACAACGTCCTGAGTTCCTCTTATCGGTACGCCAATTCGATCATGCAGCCGCGCATGATTGGTGTGGGCGCGCAGGTGAAGTGGTAGCGAATCAGGGTAGGCACGGCAGGCACGGCAGGTAGGGTCGGAAGGCGAACAAGGCCTAACCGACCGTCACTTGCACCGCATGAAAAGAGGAGGGCGGATAGTCTTTGGACTGGCCGCCCTCTTTTGGCGATGGGTGATGGGGCGATGGGCTCAGGCTTCCGGCTCTGGGCGTCGTCGCGCGGTCACGCTGCCGCAATGGGCCCTGTCTCTTGCCCCGTTTCTTTCCCCGACCTCCCGACCTTTCCGCCCGCCCTGCCC
>JBEBGB010001060.1:0-1629 GCA_040081675.1 Vicinamibacterales bacterium | reverse complement strand
TCGACCCGACGGCAAGCTGTACGTCCAGACTGGCGTCGGCAACCTGGGCACGCACTCGCTGTTCGACCTCGCACGCGTCGCGGCCGACATCCTGGCGGTTCCGTGGGAGAAGGTCGAGATCATCTGGGGCAGTACCGGCAAGCACCTTCCCTACTCGTGCCTCTCGGTCGGAAGCCAGACAACACATGCGATGACGCGAGCGAATCATGCGGGCGCCATGGACGCGAAGCGGAAGCTGCAGGAGATTGCGGCGCGCGATCTTGGCGGAAGTCCAGACGACTACGACCTTGGCGGCGAGCGCGTGTTCCGGCGCGGCAATTCGAGTCGCGGCCTCACCTACGCCCAGGCAGCGACAAGGGCGATTGCACTCGGTGGCAAATACGACGGACACGAGCTTCCGGAGAATCTCCATCCAACCACGAAAGCCGCGGGTGCCGCGCTCGCCGGTCTCGGGCTGATGGGTGTAGCCAAGGACACGTACCCGCGAGACGGCACCACCTACTCGTTCGTCGCCGGGTTCGCCGAAGTCGAAGTCGATCTCGAGACCGGGAAGCCGACGCTCATCGACTTTCTCGGCATGGCGGACATCGGGACGGTCATCAACCCGCGCAGTATGGTGGCGCAGGTCAACGGCGGGAGCTGCCTCGGCATCGGCCACGCGTTGTGCCAGAAGTGGGTGTACGACCCGCACTACGGCGTACCTCTCGCGAAGCGGTTCCACTACAACAAGCCGCTCACCATCCTCGACGTCCCTGTGACGATGCACGCCGACGCGGTCGGTCTTCCCGATCCGGAGACACCTGTCGGCGCGCGCGGTGTGGGCGAGCCGCCGGTCGGCGCGGCCTACGGCGCGGTGATGAATGCGATTGCCAGCGCGGTCGGTGTGGATGCGTTTCGACGTGCGCCTGTGACGCCGGATGTGGTGTTGATGACGCTCGAGCACGGCAAGCGGATGCACGAGCCGCTGCAGGCGCACCTGTAGTTGCCGGCCATGTCGAGCTTCGCGCTGGACTCCAACTGCATGGTTGCAGCCGCGTCAAGCTGGCATGATCACCGGGCGGGATCGCCCACAGGCGATCGACGACGGCGAGCGCGCACTCCGCGATGAGGACCGGCGTGCGCTCATCGACAGCGACGCAGTCCACCTCGCGGCGGTCGTGATCGAGCGCGCGCATTTCTGTCCTATCATCTGCCATGGCCACGATTTCCCTCCTCGTGAACGGCGCGCGTCGCACGGTGGACGTGGATCCGTCGACGCCGCTGCTCTACGTCCTCCGCAACGACCTCGGTCTGTCAGGGCCGCGCTTCGGCTGCGGGCTGGGGCAATGCGGCGCCTGCACGGTGATCATCCGCGGCGAAGCCGTGCGCTCGTGCATCCGGCCGGTGACCCAGGTGGCGAACGTCGAGATCACGACGCTCGAGGGTCTCGCGCGGAACGGCGTACTGCACCCCGTGCAGCAGGCCTGGATCGATGAACAGGTACCGGCGTGCGGGTTCTGCCAGAACGGACAGATGCTCACGGCCAAGACGCTGCTCGACAGGGTTGCCAGTCCCAGCGACACGCAGATCCGGGAGGCGATGCGGAACACGTTGTGCCGGTGCATGACGTACTACCGGATCAATGCAGCG
>JBEBGB010001059.1:0-1629 GCA_040081675.1 Vicinamibacterales bacterium | reverse complement strand
ACGACGTCGACGCCGGCTTCGATCTGAGCCACGAGGTACTGCCCGATCACTTCGGCGAAGAGCGCGCACAGCCGGTGCCACGACTCCGGATGCCCGTACATGATCGCCTTCGTCCTGGCGAAGTTGCTCGAGTGTCCGCCCTCGATGGCATACGACGCCAGCGTGAAAGGCGCACCCGCGAAGCCGATGAGCGGCACGCGCCCCTTGAGTTCCACTTGAATCTGGCGGATGGCCTGCAGGACATGCGACAACGACTCGCGAGACTCGAATGGGCGCAGGCGCTCGATGTCAGCGGGACCTTCAATCGGGTTCTCGATCTGCGGGCCCTCGCCTCGCACGAAATCGAATCGAATGCCCATGGGCTCGAGCGGCAACAGCAGATCCGAGAACAGGATTGCCGCGTCGAGCTCGATGCGCCGAATGGGTTGCATCGTGACTTCTGTGGCCAGGTCCGGCGTGCGACACAAGTCGAGCAGGCTGTAACGCTCGCGCAGCGCACGGTACTCGGCCATATAACGTCCGGCCTGGCGCATGAACCAGAGCGGCGTTGCGTCGACGGGCTGGCGGCGGCAGGCGCGGATGAAGCGGAAATCGTCTCGGGTCAGGAGGTCACCTTGGTCAGTGTACGAGCCAGGCCCACCAGATCTTCGAGCCACAGCGGTTTGAACGTGAGTTGCGCATCGAGTTGGCGTAGTTCGGCTGCGACGTGGTCATCCAGAAAGTAATCGCCCGTCACAACAGCCACTGGCACTCTATGTTGGCCTTCGACTGATCTCAACCTGCGCAGGAAACCCAGGCCGTCAACCGCCGGCATTCGCAAGTCGAGGATGATGGCAGTCGGGTTGTGTTCCTGAGCTTCAGACAGGCCCGATTCCGCGTTGAAGGCGGTCCGAACGGCGTAGCCTTCCAGCCGTAACATCCGGGCGAAGGTCTGGCTGACGGCTTCGTCGTCGTCCACGATGAGGATTGAGGCCGGGCTTGTCGCAGCCGTGTGCATTTCCAGCATTGTATCCGACCTACGGTAGAGCTTGGAGTCTTCGAAGACGCGACGCCAACTGTTTCGCCTGGACCGTGTTACACTTCGGGGTTTCCTACCGTCAGCATCCAAAATCTTGGAGGCGCTAGGTGAGCCCGATTTTAGTGCGGCCCGTCCGCGAACAGCTCGAGCACGACCGCATTATCCGTTTGCTGCATGGAAAGAGCAGACGGCGACACGATGCCGGGATGAATCCTGGTGCGGAACGCAGCGTACCGGTCGGGACGGGTCCTACAGCCGTCTATCCCGATCTGGTGCTCTTTTCCGCCGAGCGTGGACATCGCCTCGAAGCCGTCGTCGAAGTCGAGACGGGCGAGTCCGTGAACCATTTGGAGGCACTGGCCGAGTGGGCGCACTATGCCCGCCTTCGCGCTGCGTTCCACCTGTATGTGCCTGCCACGATGGTGGATGTCGCACGCCGGCTGTGCGAAGACAACCAAATCTCCGTCGCCGAATTCTGGAGCTATCACACCGTCGGCGACGATGTGCGGTTCACGCTGATCCATCGGTCGAAAGAGGCCGTGGTGCTCGAGCCGATCTCGAGTCGGGCCTCGGAACCGCGCACTGCCAGTCCTCGGGCATCTTCAGCTCCA
>JBEBGB010001058.1:0-1629 GCA_040081675.1 Vicinamibacterales bacterium | reverse complement strand
CGGCGTGCTCGCTACCATCGAACCTACGACGTATGCACTCGCGCGATGGGTGGAGAAAGCCGAGGGGTCTCTGCCGCCGCTTGGTGGCGGCAGCGTGGTCGCGGCAGACACGCACGAGCGTCGCGTGATTCTGTTCGCAACCGAGTGGGAGCTGCGGTACTTCGAGCGTCACCATCCGACGATCGCGCTCCTGGAAGAGTCTCCAGCCGCCTCTTCCCGGTCGGGCCGCTAGCTTGTTCGTCGAATCGCTGTAGCGCGCGGTCCCAATCAAGACCCAAGAGCTGGTTGCAAAAAATTAAGCTCTACCAGCGAGGACACAGAGCGGAACCGAGAACACGGAGAATCGGAGCCAAATGAGCCGTGTCTTCCGTTCGTCTCCGTGATCTCCGTGGTAGTGCCTTGGTTTTGAACGCACTCTAAGAACGAAGCACCAAGGACCACGTCCGAAGCCAGTTTCATGCGAGGATACGCCCTGTCAGACGGAGGCGTATCCACATGAAGAGCGAGATCTCGCGGCGTCAAGTGATTCAGCGGATCGGTCGGGCCGCCGGCGTCGCGGCGTTCATGCCACGAGTGCTTGCGGCGCAGGCTGCGCAAGCGCCCGCTCAGAGTCCCCCGCGGGTCGCCCCGCCAAGCGTCATTTCAAGTCCACCGCGCGACTTCACGCCAGGTGCGCAACCGGTCACCTATCCGGATCCCGATCTCATCACCATCGATCCGTCGTTCAACGCGCTGCGAATTGGCAACACGCCCATCGAGCGGTTATGGACGGGCGGCTACTGGTGCGAAGGGCCAGCGTGGTCGAGCCAGGGCCGGTATCTGGTCTGGAGCGATCTGCCGAACAACAGGCAGATGCGGTACCTCGACGACGACGGCCGGGTGACGGTGTTTCGAGCTCCGTCGAACAACAGCAACGGCAACACGTTCGATATGCAGGGGCGCCAGCTGTCGTGCGAGCACGCCGGACGCCGGGTCGTTCGCTACGAGCATGACGGTTCTGTGTCCGTCATCGCCGACGCCTATCAGGGTAAGCGGCTCAATTCGCCGAACGATATCGCGGTCCATCAAGACGGCAGCATCTGGTTCACCGATCCTCCGTACGGCGGTTCGCTCTATGAAGGCATGGTCGATGCGGCGGGGGGTCCGAGCAATCCACGCGGACTCCTGAACCCGAAGGCTGGGCAGCCGGCTGGAGCCGGCACACTCAAGCGCGAGTTGTCGTCGAATGTGTACCGCGTCGATCCAAGTGGACGCATCGACATGGTGATCAGCGAGCAGGATCTCGGCAGCGCTGGGAACGGCATCGCGTTCTCGCCCGACTTCAAGAAGCTCTACATCGTCGCTCGCGGCGGGGTCGTCGTTGCGAACGTAGGGGCCGACAACAAGATCAGCGCGCCGACGGTGTTCAGCAGCTTCATGGTGGACGGTGTTCGCTGTGGTCCCGACGGCATCCGTGCGGACGTGTACGGCAACGTGTGGTGTGGGAGCAATGCGGGCAACAACATCGGCTACAGCGGCGTGACCGTGCATTCGCCCGACGGGAAGATGATTGGGCGCATTCGCCTCCCGGAAGTGTGCGCCAACGTCGCGTTCGGTGGACCCAAGCGAAATCGGCTCTTCATGACCGCG
>JBEBGB010000270.1:0-6598 GCA_040081675.1 Vicinamibacterales bacterium | reverse complement strand
GCGACGAGGTCTTCGCGAATGATGACCAGTGTGACGCCCGCTGGCCCCATGTTCTTCTGGGCGCCGGCGTAGATCAGTCCGTGCTTCGCAACATCGAGAGGACCGCTGAACATGTCTGACGAGTTGTCGCTCACGAGTGGCACATCGCCCACGTCCGGCAGGGTCTTGTACTCGGTGCCCTCGATCGTGTTGTTCGACGTCATGTGAACGTAAGCCGCGCCTGGCGTGAGCTTCAGCTCGGACTGCGTGGGCAGCCGCGAGTAGTTCTCTCCCTTGGTGGACGCAGCAACGTTCACGGTTCCAAGCTTCTTCGCTTCCTTCAGCGCCTTGTCGGCCCACGAGCCGCAGTCGATGTAGTCGGCGGTCTGGCCCGGACCAAGCAGGTTCATCGGAACCATCGAGAACTGCAGGCTCGCTCCACCCTGGAGGAAGAGCACCTTGTAGTTGGAAGGGATGCTCGCCAGCGTGCGAATGTCCGCTTCTGCCTGGGCGAGGATGGCCTCGAACGCCTTCGAGCGGTGGCTGATCTCGAGGATCGACATCCCGACGCCGGGCAGCGCGACCAGGTCACGCTGTATCTGTTCCAGAACCGACAGAGGAAGGACCGCAGGGCCTGCCGAGAAGTTCAATACACGAGTCACGGTAGTCATGAAAGTCTCCGAATATGCGTCTGAAACGATGAATGGAAAGTCACAGTGCTACGACTCTGACATCCAGAATGTCCTGGTTGCCGGTGCGAAGCGCGGCAACGTTGTCGTCGGACGGACAGCCGTCCATGTTGATGCGAGCCACGGCTGCCTCGGCTCCGTCGAAGATGATGTTCTCGGTCTCCTGCACGTTGATGCCGATGCTTCTGAGCGCATCGAACACGGAGGCCAACACGCCTGGACGGTCGCGGTGCCGCACGATCAGCATGTGCGTTGCGGGCGTGGTCCGTGCCAGGTTGACCACGTTGGGCACCTTGCCTGTGGTCATGTACGCGACGATCACGCGCACTGTCTCGGCAGCGATGGCTTCCTGCGCCTGATCGGTCGACCCGCCAATGTGATGCGTGCCGTAGACGTTGGGCAGGGCCGCCAGGGGTATCGAGACGTCGGCCGTCCCTGTGGCTGGCTCGCCCGGAAACACGTCAAGACCCACGCGAAGTCCGCGCGTCGTCACCGCGTTCTCGAGCGCCGCGTAGTCCACAACCTCGCCGCGTGCGGTGTTGATGAAGGCTGCACCCGGCTTCATTCGGCTGAAGAAGCTGTCTCCGAGCAAACCTCGCGTGTCTTTGCTGAGCGCAAGGTGAAGGCTGACGATGTCCGCGACTTCAGCCAACGTTTCGAGTGAGGTCGCAGCCGTCACCGGCAGATCTGGGTGCTCCGTTCCACTGGCGAATCGCCGGCTCCAGACCACGACATGCATGCCGAAGCCGATCGCGCGTTTCGCCACTTCCTGCGCGATATTGCCGTAGCCGACCAGGCCAAGCGTGCTTCCAAAGAGGCCCTTCGCCTTCGAGAACTCCTTCTTGTTCCACTTTCCTTCGCGTAGCGAGACGACGTTGTCGGGAATGCGGCGGTCTAACGCGAGGATGAGGCCAAGCGTCAGTTCAGCCACCGCCACGGCGTTCTTGCCGGGACAGTTCGAGACGTAGATGCCTCGACGAGAGGCGGCGGCAACGTCAATCGTGTTGTATCCGGCACCCGCTCTCACGACGAGCGAGAGCGCGCCTGCTTCCAGCATCGGCGCGGTGACCGTCGTACTTCGCACCACGAGCACGTCGGCCTGTGTCTGCACGATCGCGTCGCGCAAACCATCATCCTTCAACGTCGGCTGAAAGATGACGGTGCATCCAGCTGCCTCGAGGCCGGCGATGCCGCTTTGCTCGAACGCGTCTGCTATGAGGACTCGCACGGTCAGACTACGTGCACGAGAAGGCCGTCTCGCAGCTTCGGCTCGAACCACGTGGACTTGGGCGGCATGATGGCATTCGCGTCAGACACAGCCATCAAGTCTGCCACCGACACTGGGAAAAGCGAGAACGCCACGTCGCTTCGACCAGAGCGAACATGCTGTTCGAGTTCACGAATGCCACGCGCACCGCCGACGAACTCGATGCGTTTGTCGGTTCGCACGTCGACGACACCGAGAATGGGCACGAGCAGCTGATCCTGCAACACACTCACATCGAGCGCCGCGATCGCATCGCGTGGATCCGGTTGAGTCTTCGGCGTCAAGGCATGCCAGTCGCCGTCAAGGAACATGGCGATGGTGCCGCGCTCGCGAGGCTCGCCAGAGCCTGGCGCCACGTCGAAGCGCTGTTCGACGGCGGCCAGGAACCCAGCGGGCGTAAGCCCCGCAAGGCCGCGCACGACGCGGTTGTAGGCAAGGATTTGCACCTGGTCGTGCGGAAAGGCAACAGCCAGCACCGTGTTGAAGTCCGCCTGGTCGCCCAGTGATGGCCGAGCAGTTCCGCTCGCGCGCATCTCTGCGCGGGCACGAGCGGCACTGGCCGCGCGGTGGTGGCCGTCCGCGATGTAGAGCGTGGAGATTCGGGAAAACGCCGCTACGAGAGCGTCGCACTCCGGTCCGGTCACTCGCCAGATCGTGTGCTGGACACCGTCGACGGCGGTGAAGTCGAACAGTGGAGTTCCCTGCGTCACACGCCGCGCAATGTCGTTCACATCGGCCGACGCGCGGTAGGTCAGGAACACCGGTCCAGTCTGCGCCCCGAGGGCCAGCATGTGCTTCGTTCGGTCGTCTTCCTTGTCGCGCCGCGTCCGCTCGTGCTTCTTGATGATGTCGTGGTCGTACTCATCGAGCGAGAAGCAGGCCGCGAGTCCCGTCTGCTCGTGCAGGCCCTCGCGCAGTCGATAGAAGTAGACGCTCGGCTCAGCCTCCAGCTCGAAGGTCGACTCCGTGAGCTGCCGGTAATTGCTGGCAGCGCGCTCGTACACCTGGTCGCTGTAGGGATCAGCGTCGGCCGGCAGCTCGAGCTCTGCGCGAGAGACTCGCAGGAAGCTGTGCGGATTCGCGTCGGAAAGAGCGCGGGCTTCGTCGGTGCTCACGACGTCGTACGGCACGGCCGCAATTGCGGCTGCCTCGGACGGTTTGGGTCGTAGGGCGCGAAACGGGTACAGCGCGGCCATGGAATCTGAAAATTATCCCCCACATTCGACCGCCTCGGCCAGCGCAGGGTGTCGAGAGGACCCGAGTCCGGCACTGTTAAGAGTGACTGCTTGGCTTGGGTGCTTCCCGCCCGCCTCGCCTGCCCTGCCAGCCCTGCCGGCCCTACGCGTTGTTCAGTCCGGCCAAGTCGAACAGGACCGTACCAAGAGCGGAGTAGTCCAGGTCCGCGCCGCCGGACGCCACCAGCGCATTCAGCAACTGGGCGACCACGGCAGTGGCCGGAATGGCCACACCGCTCGCCCCAGCGGCTTCTTGCGCAAGTCGCAGATCCTTCTGATAGAGCCGAGCGCGAAAGCCTGGAACATAGTTGCCCTTGAGCATGCGTTCGCCGTGCACTTCGAGAACACGGCTGGCTGCGAACCCGCCGAGCAGCGCTTCACGGACTCGAGCAGGGTCGACGCCGGCCTTTCGAGCCAGTGCGAACGCTTCGCTGACGCCAGCCAACGCCCCGCCGATCGCGATCTGATTGCAGATCTTGCAGGTCTGGCCGTCGCCCGACGCCGGGCCCACATGCACGATGCGTTCGGGATTACCCATGCATTCGAGGATCGGTCGCACACGTGCCAACGCCGCCGCGTCGCCGCCGACCATGATCGACAGCGTGCCGTTGACGGCGCCGATCTCGCCTCCGCTCACCGGAGCATCGAGCATCGAGCTGCCCTTCGCGGCTACCGCCGCCGCCAGACGCTTGGTGGCCACCGGCGAGATGCTGCTCATGTCGATCACGACAGAGCCTGGTTGGAGTCCGTCGAGAATGCCCTGTGGTCCAGTGAGCACCGCTTCGACATCTGGTGTGTCCGACACCATCGTGACGATGACCGTGGCACGTCGAGCCACGTCGGCCGGCGAGTCGGCCGCGGTGGCGCCCGCAGCGACGAGTTCGTCAATCGCGGGGCGGCTGCGGTTGAACACAACAACGGCGTATCCCTTGGCGGCAATGTGCTTCGCCATGGGACGCCCCATCACTCCGAGTCCAACAAAGCCAACGGTCTCCGCCATCTCGGCCTCCTGAGGATCAATTGCAGGACGTGCAGGGTTTGCGCGTCAGATTATCGTCGACGACCGTCGCGAGTCTCGTTTGGCTTCTTGGAAGGAGCACCGTGGAGGTGCTTGAGCCGTCCCAACCGTCCCGACCGTCCTGCCCTTCCTGGCCATCGTCTAAAGACCAGCCTTCTCGAGGATGGATGAGAGCACGCGCTGTGCTCTCGTGACCGGCAGGTTGCTGATGTAGAAGTGCCGCGCGCCCGCGTCCGCGAGTGCGCGAAGCGTCCGCGCACAGATCTCTTCCGGAGTGGCTCCAGTGGCGAATTCGCGCGTCAGCCCTTCGGCTGGCACCGGCAGGAAGCCTTTGAGAATCTCGAGCGTCTTCGGGTTCGCACTGCGGTAGTAGAACACCCCGAACACACCTGGCAGATCCCCAGCGCGACGCCGCGCTGCCTCGAGGAACGCTGAAACAGCGGGCAAATCGTGATGGCTCGCGACTTGTGTCAGATAGAACTCGGCGGTGAAGTTCGGGTCGAGCAGGTAGTCGACCTGACGGCCCGCGTCCGCATGTGGGTTGGCCCACCCGCCAAGCGCCAACGACGGATCGTGTTTCCGAAGCAATTGACGCAGCTGCCACGCGTGCTCGACCGAGCGCGGCGTGCCAACCGCCTTGTCGCCGCCGAGCACCACCAGCGCGGGAAATCCGCTCTGGCGCGCGCGCTCCGCGTACGACAGGCAGTACTCCTTCGTGTGCTTCGTCGTCATGAAGGGGACGATGCGCGTGCGGGGGACGTCGTTGCCGAGATTTGTGATGAGGTGCCGGAGGTTGTCTTCTTCGGCGGCACCGACGGCGCTGTCGGTGAGGAAGACGTAGGTGCCTTCGCGCGTCAGGCGCTTGACCGCGTGGTAGGTATCGATCCACGCGTCCATGCCTTCGGCCGACTCCAGCTCTGCACGCGGGGGCCGGAGTTCTGCAGCGAACACCGACGAGCCGTTGCGCAGCGCGGTCAGGAAGTCCATGGAAGGAAGTCGGGACGGTCTGGATGGTCGGGACAGTCGGGTGGGGTGGTCGGGAAGGCGGCGACGATTGCTCTTCTCGAGCCTACATTACCGTCCTGACCTTCCCGGCCGTCCTGACCTTCCCGGCTTTTCTAGCCTTTGTGCGCCTTGAGGACCTCGTCGATGAGGAACAGATCCGTCAGTAGCGCGCGAAGGTGGATCGATGCGTTCAGGTTGTCGATCACTTGCGAGCTGATCGACTCCTGCACCTGGACAAGAGCGACCGCAGCGCGTGCGGCTGCGGCGTCGCTCCCGATCACGTTCATGAACGCCGTGTAGGGCGCCAGGCCTTCGGTGTCGTTCTTCGCGAACCCGGCGGCAAAGGTGACCAGTGCGGCGAGTGCGTTCTCGGCCTTCGTCAGGTACTCGCGCACCTGTGTACCCTTGGCGCTGCCGGCGTCACTGGCGAGCCCCTGGCCCGCGTAGGCCAGCATGAACTCGTAGGTCTCTTCGATCGTGTCGCAGCGGGCGATGAGTTCCGTGCGCGCTTCCGCGAGCAGTTCTGTCGTAGATGCCACTACGCCTTGCCCCGGACATTCCAGCGACGCGAGTCGTGGTGTTCGAGGTACTGCCGCCGGGTGATGAAGCCGAAGATCATGGCTTTGGTGATCCACCACTTCTCGGGACGAATCGCAAAGTAGATGTGGGCGATGATCAGGCCGATCAGCGCAACGCCGCACGCGCCGTGCAGCACGTAGGTGAAGCCCCACGTCGTGTCGCCCATGATGTACGGGTTACGCGTGAAGAGTGGCTGAGGTATGCGCGCCATCATGATCATGCCGCTGATCGCGGCCGACATGCCGACGACCACAATGGCCAGGTGATACAGGCGGTTGCCGAGCGGGTACTTGCCAGACTTCGGTCCGGGAACGTCTTGTCCCATCTCCCGCGCCATCTCGGCCCGGAACTCTGGAATGTCCTTCGGTCCAATCCAGATCGACCAGAAGTCCATGAAGAAGGTTGCATGAATGATGTGGTAGATGATGGCGCCGGTCAGGACCAGGCCAGCAATCCAGTGCCACTCGACCCAGGCGAACCTCACGCCGATCATGGGCAGGAACGCGCTGAAGAGCAGCACGAACATGGACGCCGCCATGACCCAGTGGAACATGCGGGCCATGAAGGAGTGCCGGCTGATCATCGCCGGAAGATCCTTGTTGGCCGCTTCGAGCGCATCCACTTCGCCCGCATGACTCTTCCGGTGGGCGGACAAAATCATGTAGCTTGCGTGCGCTACCAGGAACATGAGCCCGGCGAACAGTGCCGCCCAGGCCAGGTCCCAGGAGATGTGCATGAGGATACGCTGCCCCCACGGGTTACGTCCCCACGTCAGAAAATCCATAATCTGCCTCCAGCGAGCGGCGATCATCCTCGCGGGGCCTCC
>JBEBGB010001057.1:0-1630 GCA_040081675.1 Vicinamibacterales bacterium | reverse complement strand
CCGTTCAGGTTCAGTACGTAGGCGACGGCCGCGTACACGTCGGGCGCCGTGAGTGAGCCCGGGTGGTCGAATGGCATCGCGCGATTGATGTAGTCCCACAGGGTTGTGGCGTACGGCCAGAAACTCCCGACGGTCTTGATCGGTCGCGCGCTGCTGAGCGTCCCTTGTCCGCCTACCAGCCTCGCACCCACGTCTCCTTCGCCTGCGGGTCCGTGACAGCGCGCGCACTGCGCTGCGAAGAGTGTCCGTCCCGCCGCGACAGTGCCCGACCCTGACGGCAGACCGCTGCCGTCGGGAGCGATGGCTGCTCCCAGCTCGCGGATCTCTGCCGGCGTTGGTGGCCGTCCCACGCCGAACCTGGTCGGCTGCGCGGCCACGCTGCCACCAGCCGAGAGGAACAAGAGGACGAGGACACTCGCGTCACGCGTCCGCATTGGTCACCATCCCGTCTGCGCCGACCTTCCAGACCTTGATGCCGTTGTAGTGATACGTGGAATTGGTTCCGCGCGCCGCAATCAGCGCCGCCCGCGTGGGCTGGACGTAGCCTGATTCATCCACGGCTCGCGAGGCGATGAGTGCGTCCTGGCCATCAAAGCGCCACGGCAGCCGGAACCGTGTCAGCGCCATGGGGAGCCGCGGCTCCTGCAGCGATGCGGCGGTCCAGGTCCGCCCGCCGTCGGTCGTGACGTCGACGCGATCGATGCGCCCGCGTCCCGACCACGCCAGACCGGTCAGTTCGTACAGCCCGCGTGCCGGCAGCGTCTGTCCACCAGACGGGAACGTGATGACCGACTTCGCCTCCATCCAGTACGTGAAGATTCGCGCCTTGCCGTCCGGCATCAGGTCCGAGTACTTCGACGTTTCGTCGCGCGCCATGTACGGCTGGTCGGTGACCTTCAGGCTCTGCAGCCATTTCACGTTCGTGTTGCCTTCCCACCCCGGGTTGATCAGCCGCAGCGGATACCCTTGCGCGGGACGCATCGCTTCGCCGTTCTGGCCGTAAGCGACGAGCGAGTTCTCCATCGCCTTGGCGAGTGGAATGCTGCGCATCATCCGGCAGGCGTCGGCGCCTTCGGCCATCACCCACGACGCGCGAGCGTGCACGCCTGCTTCGGCGAGCAGCAGTGACAGCGGCACGCCGGTCCACTCGCTGCCACTGAGAAGACCGTAGCTCCGTTGAACGTCGGTGCCGGTCGTGGCCGCCCACTCTCCCGCGCTGTTGCCGCCGCATTCGAGCGCCAGCAGTCGCGTCACCGACGGCAGACGCCTGATTTCGGCCATCGAGAGCGAGAGCGGCCGATCCACCAACCCGTGGATGACGAGGCGGTGTGTCGCCGGATCGATGGCTGGTATGCCGGAGTGATGTCGCTCGTAGTGGAGCGCCGACGGTGTGACCCCACCGACCGAATCGTGGAGGGGAGTGAAGCTCGAGCCCGTCTCGGGTGTCTTCGACTCCCGGCGCCAGCGCACCGCCTTTTCGAAAGGCGACCGCTCGCCGTAGGGTCCGAGCGGCGATCCAAGTGGTCGGCCCTCGCCGTCAAGCGCCAGCGCCTCTCGAGCGGCGACCAGGCCTCCACCAGCAGCTGCCGCCATCTGCAGAATCTGTCGCCGGGTCGGTTTGCCGTGCGTC
>JBEBGB010001056.1:0-1630 GCA_040081675.1 Vicinamibacterales bacterium | reverse complement strand
GCTATCGACGTCGCTGATGGTCAGCGTGCCGCCGGTCGAAAGAACGAGGTCGCTCTCGACCAGTTCCTTCGTGTCCGAAGACAGGTCCGCGGCGTCGTTGGTGCCGGTGATGTTGACGGTGACGCTGGTCAGGGTGCCGTCGGCGGCCGCGACCGAGAAGGTGTCGGTATAGGTCTCGCCGGCCTCGAACTCGTCATGCGCCGACGGATCGGTGGTGTAGGTCCACACGCCGGCCGCGTCGATGGCGAAGGTGCCGTAGGTACCGGCCGTGCCGGGCTGCGCGACGAAGGTCGCGGGGCTATCGACGTCGCTGATGGTCAGCGTGCCGCCGGTCGAAAGAACGAGGTCGCTCTCGACCAGTTCCTTCGTGTCCGAAGACAGGTCCGCGGCGTCGTTCTTCCCATGCACCGTCACGACGATGTCGTGGCTCGTGCTGAGGTCGGCGGACCAGACGGTCAGCGTCTCGGTGGGATTATCGCCTTCGTTCAGCTCTTGAGTCGCCGCGCGCGCGTTGTCGAGCGTATAGGTCCACTCGCCGGTAGCTTCGTTGAAGGTGAAGTCGCCATAGGTGCCCTCAAGCGCGGCCGGAATTGCCGGTGCAAAACCGAGGGTGCCATCGGGATCGACGACATCGAGGTCGCCCGACGCATCCGGGTCGCCTGGGCTGGCGGCCTCGGTTACCTCATAGTCGCCGCCCACTACCGCGGTGATTTCCGCCGTATCTCCGGTGCCGTGAACCGTGATGTTGACGACTTGCTCGACCGTGCCGCCATGGCCGTCGTCGATGGTGACGGTGAAAGACTCGACAACCGATTCGCCGTCGTCGAGATACTGCGTCGCGGCATTGGCGACCGAATAGGTCCAAGTAACTTCGCCGGTGCCGAGTCCGGTGGCCGGATCGGTGACCTCGACCGGGTCAAGAACGCCGCCAAGAGTATTGGTTACCGCCGCGGTCGCCGAAACGGTGTGCGTGTCGATCAGATCCTTGTCGTCGAAAATGATCGTGCCGGTGTCGGTAAGGGTCAGCGGCGCATCGTCTTCGGTCACTTCGCCGGCAGCGTCGGCGGCCGAAATCGTCGGGTCGTCGTTGGTGCCAGTGACCGTGATGGTGACCGTCTGGGTCGCTGTGCCGCCATGACCATCGTCGATGGTCACGGTAAAGGTTTCGTTCGCGGTCTGGCCAACGGCCAAGCGCTGCACGGCGACGTTGTCGTTATCGACACGGTAGGTCCAGGAGACCGTTCCGTCGCCGAGCCCGGTTGCCGGATCGGCAACGAATACCGGCGACAGAACGCCGCCGAGAAGGCCTGAGTCTTTTACCGCACTGACCGTGTGCGTGTCGCTTAGGTCGAGATCGTTGAAGGTAATCGTGCCGCTGTCATGCAGTTGGCCGAGGTCGAGGTCCAAATCCTCCGTTACTTCGCCGGCGTTGTCGGCCGCCGAAATGGTCGGCGCGTCGTTGGTGCCGGCGATGTTGACGGTGACGATCTGATCGACCGTGCCGCCGTGACCGTCGGCGATTGTGACCGTAAAGGTCTCGGTCGCCGTCTCGCCTTCCGCCAGATGCTGCACATTGGCGTTGGCGACGGCGCCGGAACGGTCACCTGGACCTACACCGTCGCCAACGAGG
>JBEBGB010001055.1:0-1631 GCA_040081675.1 Vicinamibacterales bacterium | reverse complement strand
GTTCTGCGTGCAACGGATCAAGTCTGCCAAGACTCAAGCCCAGGCCGAGGACCGCGAGCTGAAGGACGGGGAGATCCAGCCGGCGTGCGTCCAGTCGTGCCCACCGAAGGCGCTCGTGTTCGGTGACCTGAATGATCCCGAGAGCCACGTGTCGCGCCTGTCGCGGTCCACGCGCGGCAGCAAGCTACTCGAGGACGTCGGCACGCGTCCGAAGGTGAACTATCTCGTGCGGCAGACAGCGGTATGACCACGGTCCCGACCGATCGCCTGCAGGATGACTTGCTGCGACCCCTGCTGCAGACTTCGTGGCGTTTCTACCTCGTCGTGGGGATCCTTGGCGCCGTCGTCGCGGCCGGCGTCGTGGCCTGGACGTCCCAGATGTGGTTCGGCTTCGGTGTGACGGGAATCAGATGGCCGATCTACTGGGGCTTCTTCGTCACGAGCTACGTCTTCTGGCTAGGCATCAGCATGGCGGGTACGCTGATCTCCGCGATTTTGCGGCTCGTGAACGCTGGATGGCGCCGCCCGGTGACCCGCTGCGCAGAAGTGATTACTGCCTTTGCGCTGATCGTGGGCGCCCTGTTCCCCGTCATCCACCTCGGGCGCCCGTGGCTGGCGTTCTGGGTCGCCCCATACCCGAACCAGCGCCTCCTCTGGCCGAACTTCCGCTCCCCGCTCGTATGGGACTTCTTCGCCATCAACACGTACTTGGTCGGAAGCCTCCTCTTCCTGTTTCTCCCCATGATTCCGGACTTCGCGCTCGTGCGCGACCGGAGCACGGGGCTCCGGCACCGGATATACCGCGTGCTGGCGCTCGGATGGCGAGGGACGCCAAAGCAGTGGCACCGGCTCGAGGCCGCCATGTTGATCATGGCTGTCGCGATCGTCCCCGTCGCCGTCTCGGTGCACACCATCGTCTCGTTCGACTTCTCGATGGCGCCGGTGCCCATGTGGCGGTCGACGATCTTCGGCCCCTTCTTCGTCGCCGGGGCGATCTTCAGTGGCGTCGCTGCGCTTGTCATCGCGATGGCGGCACTGCGCCGTGCTCTTTATCTCGAGGACTATCTGCGACCTGTGCACTTCCAGAACCTCGGCCGGCTGATGCTGATGCTGAGCCTGCTCTGGGGCTATTTCGTCTTCAACGAGCGCATCGTCACCTACTACGGCAACAATCCGTCCGAGATGGCCGTTTTCTGGCGGACGCAGCGCGAGTCCTTCGCGCCGCTCTACTGGACGATGGTGACCTGCAACTTCGTCCTGCCGCTGACTATCATGGGCATCAGCCGGTTCCGCACGATCACCGGCTGCGTCATCGCATCTTTCGGCGTGGTCATCGGGATGTGGCTCGAGCGCTTCCTCATCATCGTGCCGGCACTCGGCCACAAGTACCTGCCGTACAGCTACGGTACCTACCGCCCGCAGCCGGTGGAGTTCATCATCACCGCGGCCGCCTTCGCCGCGATGTGCTTGCTCTACGTGCTCTTTGCGAAGTTCGTCCCCATTATTTCGATCTGGGAGATGAGAGCGGTGCGACATCCGTCGCCCGCGCTGATTCCACCCGCCACCGCCGAGCACCCGCTCGGGGAGACGCACGCGTGAAGGCGATCTACGGGTTGTATCTGCACGGGCAG
>JBEBGB010000269.1:0-6605 GCA_040081675.1 Vicinamibacterales bacterium | reverse complement strand
GGACAAGTTTGGTCTGGGATTTCAGATTGCGGCCAACGATCCGGCCACGAAGGGCTTTCGCAGTCCTGGCAGCCTGAGTTGGGCTGGCATCATGAACACGGAGTTCTGGGTCGATCCCGTCGAGCACATCGGCGCCGTGCATATGATGCAGCTGCTGCCGTTCTACGACGATGGTGCCATTCGCGCACTGCGCGGGTTCGAGGAGATTGTCTACCGAGAGTTGAAGTAGCGCGAGAGTCTGCGGTGACGATTCTGGCTGTAAATGATCTGTGCCTTGTAAATCTCTATCTGGACGTAGAGATTTTCAATGTGAGCGGCGGCGCCAGAGCGGCTTTCGTAGCGCGAGTCACCGCCTCGATTCGGTCCTGCACGCGCGGCTCGGCGTTCGAGCGTTTCGGGAGCTCGAAGGGCATCCAGCACGCTGCTTCGCCCATATAATCCGCAGCAAGCGTGCCTCTGGTCCCTGGTGTTCGCCTCGGTTCCTATGAAGTCATCGCCCTGCTCGGCTCAGGCGGAATGGACATCTGAGTTGCGCCGTCAAGTAAGTTTCGCGGCGAGCGGCGAGCCGTGCCGCTGCAACGCGGCGATGTAATCGGCCTCGTTGTACGGACGTCGTTCCTGCCAGCAGCGAAAGAGAATCCGGATCCATTTGTAGGCCAGCGCGCGAAGCGCGGCGTGGTGCGCGGCCCCGCGGCCGCGTTGTTGGTCGTAGTACGCGCGCGCCCAGTGCGAGAACCGGATCGACTGGTCGGCGAATTCATGAAAGGTTTGCTTGACGAATTTCGGACAGGCGAGCCGATGGTGGACGGAGACAGACTTGCCGCTCCGTTTGGTGACCGGCGCGATGCCGGCGTGGGCCTGCAGTTCGGCGGCGGACGCCCAGCGGGCGCGGTCGGTGCCGAAGGCGGCCGCGAGGCGAGGCGCACAGACGGCGCCCGCGCCGGGGAAACTCGTGAAGACGTCGTGATCCGCGTGCATCGCAAACCGCGCGGCAATGCGATCGTCGAACGTGGCGACATGGTCCACTGCCGTGCGCAGTTGTGAGGCATACGCCTGGACGGCCAGGCTCAGGGGTTCGATGACCGCAGCGTCGGTGGTCAGTGGCACCGCGCTGGCGATCGCGGCCAAGCGCGTGGTGATGACGTCGGCCTTCCGGCAGTTGTGCGTGCGGTAGAACTGGCGCACGGTGCTGGGCCGGGCGCGCTGCACCGCCGCAAGGGTCGGCCAGCGGACGAGGAAATCGCAGCCCTGGATCGAGTTGACGTCGCCGACCCAGTCGAGCGCCTGCGGGAAGTACTGTTTGAGCAGGCTGGTGACGCAGTTGGTCAGGGCCACGCGGTGATCCACCAACTTGCGCCGTTGCTCGCACAGGGCCAGGAGCAACCGGCTCTCGACGGTGTCGGGCACCCAGGCGCGCAACTGCGCGCGATGCCGGACGATCAGATCCAGCAGCAGTGCGGAGTCCAGCGGGTCATCTTTCGCACCGCTGGTGACAAAGGCCTCGCGATAGCGTGCGAGCGCCTTGGGATTGATCGGGTAGATCACGAAGCACGCGTGCTGCAGGAGCGCATGGACCACCGCGCCTTTGCGCTGCTCGATCGCGACGGCGATCCGGCCGCCCGGAAAACGCTGTTGCAAGTCGGCGATCCACGCCTGCAGCACCTCGGGCCGCTGCGCCACGGTCACGTGTTCGACGTGGCCGTCCGCGGCCTGCGGGTGCACCGAGTGCGCCGCGTCCGCCCAATCCAATCCGATATACGCCACGATCTCCATGGGGGCCTCCTTCGTTGCGTGGTTACGCGGCGCGCGTGGCGTGGGTCGGCGCAGCCCCTATAGCAGAGTCCTGCGTGAGGGAGCCCCACGCGGACGGCATCTGAGTATGCGATAGTGACCCCCGCGCATCGTCGCCGCTCGACCGTCCATTCCTAACCGTTGCGAGCAGTCGGGGAAGTTGAGTCGCAGCGGCGACGACGCGCGCTGGGGCATCCTACTGCTGCGTGGCGATAGCCGCCTGCCGGTAGTCGAGACTGACACCCCGATCGCCGCGGGTCTCCCCGCCTGACGCCGGGCGCCTCCGCGCCTCCGGCGCTCCGGCGCTGGCACTTCTCTCCGCTCCCCTCGACGCATGCTCGTCGTGCTGATCCGTCGTGAGCATTGCGGGGCGTATTAGATCAGCGGCGCAACTATAGGGAGAGGTCTGGCGCGCGACGGGCGCCTCGACCGGCTGGTCGCAATCAAGTTCGCTTCGGCGTTGTTCACTGAACGCTTCGAACGCGAGGCACATGCGATTACCGCACTGAATCACCCGTGCATCTGCAAAGGTCTCGGCGTTGGCCCCGAGTTCCTCGTGATGGAACTGATTGAAGGGCAGCCCCTGACCGGACCGCTGCCGCTCGAGCAAGCAAGGCTGTACGCGGACCAGATCCTCGATGCGCTCGCCGGCGCGCATGGCAAGAGCATCGTTCCGGTGGACCAGGCACGACGTCTCAGGAAGCGTGGAGTCTTCAATGCGAATCCGACTCGTTGTAACGTTGACGATGGCGGCCCTGGCGGTTCTTGCGCTGTCCGGCGGCCCGCATGAAATGACTGCCGTTGTCTCCGGCCAGGGCACAGGCGCTGCACCGGCGCCCCACCCGTCGTCGGAGCAGGCCGCCGACATGGCGGAGGTCCTCACGCTCGACCAGAAGATTGGGAACGCAGTCGTGCGGGGCGACACCGCGTATGTCGCCAGCATGACGTCGAGCGACTTCATCATGGTGCACGGCGACGGGTGGACCACTGGCGGCCAGCCGCTGAGCACTGACACCCAGGACAGCATGCTGCGTCGTGTCACGAGCAAGCACTACGACGTGATCGATTTCGATTCAATCAAAGCGGAAATGCACGGCGACATCGCGATTACGTACGGCCACTATGTGCCCCATGTGCCCAGCAGTGCTGCCGAGCGAGCGTGGCTCTCCGTGTGGTTCGAGCGGGTTTTCGCGAAACGCAACGGCCGCTGGATCTACGTGTCGCATCGCACGGTGCATGGTCCGACATACGGGGCCGACCGGGTGTCGATCAAGGACAAATGACGCTCGCCGGAGGCGCTCGAAGCAGCGCACGAGGATGGCATCGTTCTTCGCGACCTGACGCCCGCAATATCAAGCTGCGAGGCGACGGCACCAGAGCCGCGGCTTGCCGATCAGTCGTTCACCGATTATCACTTTCCACTTGACAGGTTTTCGAGCGGCATCGCATTCCGATTGGCGATCGCGCGTGGGTCGACGCTCCCAAGCGCAGCGATTCCGCAGGACGCACGAACGCGAGTCGGTCCATGTGCGACGGTGGATCGCGCCACGCTCGGGTTGCTGGCGCCGTTCTGACGCGCCGAAAAACGCGGCGTTACCATCGGGCATGGTGTCTTCGCTCGCGCCGGATGTCGTATTGGAACCTGTTGCTCGCCCCGTGCCCGCCGGGGGATCATTTTCAGAGCCACGCCTCCACACGACACGCAGACTCGAGGGAGTGACCGAGGCCGAACGCCTCGGCGAGGCCATCGCGGAACTCGCGGCACGACTCCACGCCGCCACCTACGAATTACTGGTGCTGCTGCGCGAGTTCGACACACGCGCGGGCTGGAACTGTGGCTTCCTCTCGTGCGCCCACTGGCTGCACTGGCGCACCGGCATCGACCTCGGCGCCGCCCGCGAGAAAGTGCGTGTCGCGAAGACCCTGGCAGCGTTGCCACTCGTGAGCGCGGCGATGCGGCGCGGCGCGATCTCGTACGCCAAAGCGCGTGCGATCACGCGCGTGGCGACTCCGGACAACGAAGGCGTGCTGCTGGACTTCGCAATGGCAGGCACAGCAGCGCACGTCGAGCGGTTCGTGCGCGCGTGGCGCCGGGTGGACCGTGCACAGGACGCGCGACAGACCGAGGCGCGGCACTTGCGCCGCGAACTCTCGATCTGGGTCGACGACGACGGCATGGTGGTGATTCGTGGACGGCTCACTCCGGATGTCGGCGCCGTGGTGCAGCGCGCACTCGAGGCTGCCAGCGACCGTCTATACCGGGAAGCGACCGGCGCGCCAAGTGGTGCCGTCATGGCCGAGGAGCTGACCTCCGGACAGCGGCGCGCCGACGGGCTGGGGCTGCTTGCCGAGGCGGCCTTGGCCGCCGACCTTGACCGAGGCACGGCTGGAGACCGCTATCAGGTCGTGCTGCACGTCGAGGCGAGTCGGCCTGCGAGCAATACGCCTGCAGTGGGACACGTAACGCTCGCCGATGGCCTCGAACCGCGTCTCATTGATGGCACGCTCGAACTCGCCGATGGCGCAGTCCACGTTTCGGCGGAAACGTCACGGCGGGTGGCGTGCGACTCGTCGGTGGTGGTGATGAGCCACGACGGCAACGGGAATGTGCTCGACGTAGGACGGAGGACCCGCACGATTCCGATGGGCATTCGTCGCGCTCTGCTCGCGCGTGACACGCGCTGCCGGTTTCCGGGCTGCTCCTCGCGCCGCTGCGACGCCCATCATCTCCAGCACTGGGTTGATGGCGGTAAGACCTGTCTCGAGAACCTGGTGTTGCTGTGCCGACGTCATCATCGCGCGGTACACGAGGGCGGCTTCACGCTGACGCCGCATCCCGACGGTTCGCTGATCGTTCATCGTCCCGACGGGGGGCCACTGGAGGTTGCTCCAGTCCTGCCGTCTTGGGATCGCGAGCCGGCCCTCCACGTCGCAGACGAACCCGCGCAGGCCTCCGGGCACCCGCTCCTCCCCGTGACCGCGACGCTCGCCTCAGCAGGCATCATGATCACTGCGCGCAGCGTCGCTGTGTGGGACGGCACGCCGTTCGACGCGGTGTGGTCGATGGATGTGCTCGGAGGAAGGTCAGATGGGCCGGGAAGGTCGGGTGAGCGAGGGGGGTCACATTGGACCGTTCCTCGCCAGTGAACTCCTGGAAGGCGAGGGGCTCTCTCACCGACTCAACGTCCTGCCAGCGAGACGCAGCACCCGCGAGTCGCCTGCGTTGCGTTCTTCGCGGCAGGGACGCTCGAGAAGAGTCCCGCAGCAGCGGTCGCTGACGCTATCACTTCTTGCGTGGCTCCACAGGGAGCCGCGCAACATCAAGGACGGCCAAGTTCTTCGAGCCGAAGTTCGTGAGAAAAAGGGTCGTCTTGTCATCGGTCATTGACAGCTCGCGCGGAAAGAGTCCAGCCGGCACCGAGCCGATGACCGCAGCGTCGCCGCTCATGATTTGAGTGGCGTCGATGATGGTGAGCGACTGGTTTGAGGTGTCACTGCCGAAGCGATTCGAGTTGGTCACCGCCAGTCGCGCTCCGGCGTTGAACACCGCGATGCCGACTGGCGCAGCGCCTACCGGCACTCGTCCGATCCGTGCGTGAGCCGGATCAGACAGAAGCTTCCCGGTATCGAACGCCAGGAGAGCATTGTCGGTCCGAGCACTGACGTACGCGACGTCACCGCGCGGAGAAGTCACCAGCCGCACGGGGTTGCATCCGGCGGCTACCGCCCCAACGACAGCATTGGCGGGATCATGCGTCGCACGCGACACGTCAATGACGAGGATAGCTCCCTCCGGGTAGTCGGGTGGCTGCCGTGCGGCATCCGTTCCTGGTGGATGGCACACGGACGGCCAACCGTACGCGTCAGGCGCGACCTGACTGGTCGTGTAGAGAAGTTGGTGATCCGTCGAGAAGGTGAGCGCGATCGGCGCGCGTCCAACGGGGATTTGTCCGATGACGGCGTCCGAGTGGAACCCAGTGGCGCGGGCCTTCTGCAGGTCCACGACACTAATAGAGCGTATCGACTCGTCGCTCAGGAACAGCCACCGGTCATCGAACGAGACGTTGGCGTAAACGCGGCCCGCCAGAGGTGCGTCGTTCAGATATCCGAGAACTGCGTCGGAATGGCCTGCAATCAGACCCGCGGAATCGATGAACGCTACTCGGTCGTCGCTAGCCACAATCAAGAGTTCGGCGTCGTGTGTCAACGTCATGCCGTAGGGACTGCCCTCGAGCTGAATCACACGGGTGAGTGCAGGCGCTCCGCCTGTCCAGCGGACAACCGCTACACCTCCGGCCGGCGCACCGGGTTCGGCGGGCCTGCGTGGATCACCAGGCTCTACGGGGCCTGCAAGAGACACGAACACGTGGCAGCCATCCGATGTGGGTATCGCCTGAAAAGGGCGCCCAGGGAGGTCGACAATCGACACAGGCTGCGCGGCCTGCTCGGCGCAGCCTGTCTGTTCACGTGAAACCGACGAACGGCCACACGCAACGGCTAGAGCAGCCGCCAATATCGAAACAGTGGCAGCCGCGTGATGGCAGGCTCTCCGGCGTCTAGCGGCGAACGGCGTCATCCCGTGTTTCCGTGGTGGTGCTTGTTGCGCGCGCTCACGCTCTGGCGCGCGATGGAGGAGGCCCCTCGACGCGCTCTGGAGCTGTGGGTGGTGCCATTGGGAGCGGCCTGCCTCGTTCGTACCGCTTCCACGTGCGAAGGACGACGTCGCTGATGAGATCGAGGAATGCGGGGTCGTCATTGACGGCTTCTGCGCGCGTCATCGGAAGGCCAATCCTTCGACAAAGCTGCGCAGCTTC
>JBEBGB010000268.1:0-6607 GCA_040081675.1 Vicinamibacterales bacterium | reverse complement strand
GTCGATATCGTCTTCGTCCGCGACCGCCGGCACCGCTTGGTTCCGGGCCATGGGGTCGGACATGTCGAGGTGCAGGTCGACGGGAGGCGGAGGCAAGGGGCGTCCGTCCGCCTTGGCAAAGAACGTCTCGAGCACGTGATGAGAAATGCGCGCGGCGTTGCCGCCGTGGATGCCGTGTTCAGTGAAGATGACGCCGGCAATCTTCGGGTTGTCCCGCGGCGCGAAAAAGACGAACCATCCGTGGTCGCGCAGGTTCCTGGTCGAGCGCGACGCCAACCGGCCGGCGTTCGAGATGACCTGCGCCGATCCCGTCTTGCCGGCGACATCGTGACCTTCGATCCTGGCTGTCGCGCCCGTGCCGGGCGGCTGATTGACAGCCATCCAGAGGCCGTCGCGAATCGCCTGCAGCTTCTCGGGGTTGATGTCGATCTTCGATTGCGGTGCGGGTGGCGGCATCGGCTTCCAGCCCTCACCCTGGTCGACGGCCTTCAGAAGATGCGGTGTCACACGCGTACCGCCGTTGGCGAGCGTCGCCATGTAGACCGCCATGGACACCGGCGTCACCGAGACCTGACCCTGGCCAATCGCCACCGAGATCGTCTCGCCGGCGTACCACTTCTCCTTCAGGCGCTCGCGCTTCCAGGTCGTGGACGGCACCAGTCCCTGGCGTTCGTTCGGCAGGTCGATTCCACTCTTCACGCCGAGCCCCAGCAGGGTTGCCCACTTGTTGATCTTGTCAACGCCGAGCATGTTGCCGATCGTGTAGAAGTAGACGTCGCACGAGTTCTGAATCGCGTGCGCGAGATCCATCCCGCCATGACCACTGTGCTTCCAGCACTTGAAGTCGCGGCCATAGAAATTCGCGGAGCCCGGACAGTTCACCGTGAAGTCGGGCGTGATGATGCCCTCTTCGAGAGCGGCGAGCGCAACGGCCATCTTGAAGGTCGAGCCGGGGGAGTACGTGCCCTGGATGCCGCGGTCGTTGAGCGGTCGCTCTTCGTCGCTCGTGAGGGCCGCCCAGGTGCTGCGGTCGATGCCTGCCGCGAACGCGTTCGGGTCGTACGACGGCAGGCTCGCAAACGCCAGTACGCCCCCGTCGTTCGGGTCGAGGATCACGGCAGCGCCGTTGAAGCCGGAAACCGCGAACGCATCTTCCACGGCCTTCTGCAGGTCGTAGTCAATCGTCAACTGCAGCCGCTGGCCCTCGGTCGGCCGCACTTCTTCGAGGATACGGATTTCACGGCCGGTGCTGTTGACCACGACGCGCCTGGCGCCGTCCAGTCCCATCAGCATCGGGTTGTACGTCTTCTCGATGCCAGCCTGGCCGACGATATCGCCGCTCCGTAATTCGTCGGCCGTCGCGACCTGCGCGTCGCTGACTTCGCCGACGTAGCCAAACAGATGCGAGGCGAGCGTGCTCGGGTACTGTCGTGTCGGTACCTGCTCGACGACCACGCCCGGCAGTTCGGTGTCCAGCCGGCGCGCGGAGACTGCGGCCACCTGCGCCAGCGTCGCATCCTGGACGACAACGATGGGCCGATAGGACGGCTCGCGTTTGTGGCGCTCGACAATGTCGCGCACCGATGATTCCTGCAGGCCGAGCACCGACGACAGGAGCGAAACCGTACGATTGATGTCCTTCGTGTGCTCGCGAACAATCGAGATGCTGAACGAGTGACGGTTCTCGACCAGCACACGGCCCTCGCGGTCGAACACGACGCCTCGCGGCGCACGCAGCGGCAGCGTCCGCTGATGGTTGTTCTCCGCCATCTCCTGGTAGCGATCGTGTTGCGCGATCTGCAGCACCCAGAAGCTGCCGACGAGCACGGCAAAGAGGCCTGCAATGACGTACTGCAGGGCGCTCAGCCGCACTTCGAAGCGCTGCCGCTCCTCGTATAGTGCCATCAGCAGAATACTCGCACGAAAACAGGACGAATTGATGAGCCGTTCACACGCGTCCGTTCAGCGCCGAAGGCCCGCTCTGGACGCCCGGTGCCGCTCCACGGCACCCGGCAACGACTCCATCAACTTGAAGGCCAGGACGCCCACGGCGGCGTTCGCCACGCCTCTCCCCGCGATCGTCGTCAGCGGTGAGCTGAACTGACGAAACCCGAGGAGCTCGTAGAGGCCCATGAACAACACCGCATCGATGAGGGTTGAGAGCAGGAAGACCACGAAACGCGCGGGCGCCTGCGCCACGATGAACTGCGTGCTGATGACGCCGGCCAGAAACCCGACAACCGTCTTCGAGAGTCCGGCCATCCCGATCACTCCGCCCGACATGGCGTCCTGCATCAGCCCCGCCAGTGTCCCGGCCCACATCCCCGTGACGCGGCCGGACACCAGGGCCGTGAACACCACCACCACCAGCACCAGGTCGACGATGCCGGACGGAAACCAGCGGTTCAGCGTTGTCTGGGCCGCCACCGCCACGCCAGTTGCCAGGAGCACCGACCACCAGGTCTTCACTCGGGCTTGACTCCCGCCTGCTCGGCCTCGGTCGGCGTCAGCACCACGAGTACATCTTCGATGCGCGAGAAGTCCACGGCCGGCGTCACGATGATGCTGGGATACGGCCCGACCTTCTGCACCAGGTCGACCCGCCCGATCACGAAACCCTTCGGGTAGATGCCGTCAATTCCCGAGGTCACCAGCGTGTCGCCCGGTGTGATGTCGGCTGTCTGCGACACATATTCGAGCCGGAGCCGGTCATCGCCTGCGCCAACCGCCACTCCCTGCGCTCGCGAGCGCTCGACCAGTGCGCCGGCCGCCGCATTGCGGTCGACCAGCAACTGCACGCGCGACGCGCGCGCGCCGGCCACCACGACCCGACCAACCACGCCGCCCGGCGCAATCACGGCCATGTCGACGCGCACACCCTGGTTCGCACCCTTGTCGATCGTCACGGTTCGAAGTTCTGGACTGGGCGCCGCGCCAATGATTCGCGCAGCGGCCGTTCGAAGTTCCAGGCTGCTGCTCAAATTGAGGATCGCTTCGAGGCTGCGGGTGCGGTCAGCAAGGGCTCGCTGCTGCTGGACGTCCACACGGGCCTGGGCGAGCTCGTTCTTGAGCGCGTCGTTCTCTCTGTGGACACCCCGCAGCGCCACATAGCCGCTCCAGGTGCCCTGAACGGCATCCAGAACAGCCGATGTGCCACGTTGAATTTCGGCCAGCGTGCCGAGCGTCGCGGTTTCCAGGATGGGGACGCCGCTCTTCGAGTTCACCTGCGCCGAGATCAGCACCATGTGGCCGACCACGACCGCCAGGAACACGTAACCGGCTTTTGGCCGGACTTCGAGCAGCGCCATGAGGTGTAGAGGGTGTCTCGCTCCCTCAGTCGATCGAGATCTTTCGGAGCAGGTTGAAGTCGGACAGCATCTTGCCGGCGCCGAGCACCACCGACGATAGCGGATCCTCGGCCATGGCCAGCGGCAGTCCGGTTTCTTCTCGCAGACGCTTGTCGAGATTTCTGAGCATCGAGCCACCGCCGGTCAGCACGATGCCCTTGTCGACGATGTCGGCCGAGAGTTCGGGCGGTGTCCGCTCGAGCGCCACGCGCACCGCGTCCACGATGACGTTCACGGTTTCAGCGAGCGCCTCACGAATCTCGGCGTCGGAGATGGTGATGGTCTTGGGCACGCCCTCGATCAAGTGCCGCCCTTTGATCTCCATCGTCAGCTTCTCGTCCAGCGGGAAGGCCGACCCGATCTCCACCTTGATCTGTTCGGCCGTGCGCTCGCCGATGAGCAGGTTGTACGCCTTCTTGATGTACTGAATGATCGCTTCGTCCATCTCGTTGCCGGCGACGCGAACAGCCTTGCTGTAGACGATGCCCGCGAGTGAGATGACGGCGATATCCGTGGTTCCGCCGCCGATGTCGACAATCATGTTGCCCGACGGCTCGGTGATCGGCATGCCGGCGCCGATGGCGGCCGCCATGGCTTCCTCGACCAGATGCACTTCACTCGCCTTGGCCCGGTAGGCGCTGTCTTTCACGGCGCGCTTCTCGACCTGGGTGATCTCGCTCGGCACGCCGATGACAATGCGCGGGCGCACCCAGACGTTGCGGTTGTGTGCCTTCTTGATGAAGTAGGTCAGCATCTTCTCGGTGACCTCGAAGTCGGCGATGACGCCGTCCTTCATCGGTTTGATGGCGACGATGTTGCCGGGCGTGCGGCCCAGCATCTCCTTCGCTTCCTTGCCGACGGCCTCTACGCGGCCGTTCACCTTGTTGATGGCCACAATCGACGGTTCGTTGACGACAATGCCTTTCCCGCGCGCGTACACGCAGGTGTTGGCGGTGCCGAGATCGATCGCCAGATCACTCGAAAACAACGACAGCATCGAACGAAGACTCAAACTGCCAGCTCCTTCGGGCGAACCTGACCCTGCGTCATCGGCCCGGGGCCGCGGACTGAATCCCGTTCTTCCCGCAATCTTTCACGCGGTACATGGCGCCGTCAGCCGCCTGTACCAGTTCGTCGGGCGTCGCGGCCGCATCTGGAAACGTGGCTGCTCCTATCGACGCCGTAAGGTGAATGTCGAGGCCCTCGGCGGCCAGAAACCCGTGTCGGGCGATGCGCTCCCGGATTCGCTCGCCCACGGCAAGCGCGCCTTGTGAGCCCGTATCCGGCAGAAGCAGTGCAAACTCGTCGCCGCCGAACCGCGCGACGATATCGGTCTCGCGAGCACTGAGGCGAACCACGGTACCGGCCTCGACCAGGGCGCGACTACCAGCCAGATGCCCGTGGCTATCGTTGATCGATTTGAAGCCGTCGAGATCGATGAAGAGCAGCGAGAGCGGACGTCCGGCTCGCTGAGCGAGTCTGGTTTCACGACGGAGCGCCATGTTCAGGTAACGGGCGTTGTAGAGACGGGTCAGGTCGTCGGTGACCGACAACGCCTCGACGCGCTTCAACGTCAGCGCCGAATCCAGCGCGAGACCGGCCGGAACCAACAACGTCTCGAGCGCACGTCCCAGACCTGAACTCAGGGCCGGCGCCGCACTCGACACAAATCGGTCGAAGCCGACGATGGCGGCGACGATGCTGTCTCGGCCTCGGAGCGGGAGAGCCAGCGTCGCGCCGGGATACTGTGCGGCCACCCGGGAGTCCACGCTGACATCGCCGGATGCGAAGACCTCGCCGTGTGCGATGACCCACGCTCCGACGGCGCACGCGGCTCGATCGAGTCCCATGGCCGCGCCGTGACACGCCAGCACTCCCAACTGACGTTGCGCGTCGGCAGCTACGATCAGCCAACACGTGACCGGCAGCCACGAGGCTGCCCGGCCGACCACCGCTCCGGCAATCTGCTCGGGGTCGAGGGTGGTGTGGACCGCCCGCACCATGTCGAGCAACGTATCGCGTCGATTGAGGTGCAACTGGCGGGTGCGCTGCAGGTCGTGCAGACGGCTCGAGAGCGACCTGTCGTCGTACAGTGGTTCGGCGGGGCGCTGCGCACCCCGTGTCCGCCGTCTGTCGGCAGCCACCCCCGTCGCTCGACTCGCTGATGCCATCCAGTCGTCGCGTCAAGCCAGGCGGCCGGACGCTAAGTTCTTCTATTCACGGCAAATATACCACAGCGCCGCGATCCTCGCCCTTGCTGGACTGCGCGTCCTGGCTTACTATGAACGTTTCCGAGGAACCCCGATGACCATGCTCGACCGGATGCGCCAGCATCAGAACTGGCTCAAGTGGAGTCTGGCGCTCGTTTGCCTGGCGTTTGTCGTTTTCTACATTCCCGACTTTCTGCAGGGCACCGGTGCCGATGCGGCGGCCACCGACACGGTGGCTGTTGTGAATGGCCATCAGATTCGCGCCGACGAATTCCGACGCGCGTATCAGTCGCAAATGCAGGCCTATCGCTCGGCCTACGGCGGCCAGATGAGCGAACAGGTGCTGAAGCAGCTGGGTATCGACCAGCAGATTCTTCAACAGCTCGTGGACGAACGAGCGGCGCTTGCCGAAGCCGACCGCGTGGGTGTGAAGGTGAGCGACGCGGAAGTCGCGCAGCGCATCTACACCATTCCCGCGTTCCTGGAGAACGGCGCGTTCATCGGCCAGTCGCGATATCAGCAGTTGCTCTCCTCGCAGAACCCGCCGCTCACCACCTCGGACTTCGAGGAGGGGATTCGGCGCTCGCTGGTCATGGAGAAGCTCCGCGCCTCGGTCACCGAGTGGCTCTCGGTGTCGGACAAGGAGCTGCAAGACGAATATCGGCGACGCAACGACAAGATCAAGCTCGCCGTCGTCGCATTCAATGCGGACAGTTACCGTCCTGACGTGACGGCGTCGGACGCCGATGTCTCGACCTACTTCGAAGGACATCAGGCCGAATTCCGCATTCCGGATCGCCGCAAGGTCAAGTACGTACTGATCGACATCGACGCCATCCGCGCGAAGGTCGTCGTGTCACCCGCCGATCTGACCCGCGCCTACAACGACAACATCACCCAGTTCACGAGTCCAGAGCAGGTCCGCGCCAGCCACATCCTGCTCAAGACCGAGGGGAAGGATGACGCGACGGTCAAGGCGAAGGCGGAAGAGATTCTGAAGGAAGCGAAGGGCGGCGCCGATTTCGCCGAGCTCGCGAAGAAGAATTCCGA